>JALZNL010000040.1 GCA_030857715.1 Actinomycetota bacterium
ACAAGAGGCGCTCACCCAGACGCTTGTGCCCTACTGGGAAGACCCAGCCCTCCTCAAACGGCTCACCGGTTACTCCTGGTGGGTGGAAGCCGTGGAGGCATTGTGACATCAATAGCCCGGAACGGTAACATAAGTTTCCCAAGACCGCTCGAGATGGCGCTCGCGGAGGCAGGTGATGAGATCGAGTCGGGATCGATCAGCCGCTTTGAGGACAGGCGGAGGCCCCCCGAAGTGGCACTTCCCATACCACCGTCTGTACCACCCACGGGACAGCATCGACGGGACTCACAAGAATCCGGTCTTGCCTTCCAACAACCGAGGCGTCCAGAGTGCTGGTCTTGGTCAATCTCTCGGTTAGGTCCGGGAGGCGTGACGGATCGTGGTCGTAAAATGCCTGCAAAACGAGCGTTTTTTATGGCTGCCGGACCAGGATTCGAACCTGAACTAAGTGATTCAGAGTCACTCGTGCTGCCGTTACACCATCCGGCAAAATACAGCGGAGCGTATTGTAACGCGTGGTCCCGCCTGCGTCGAGGCGTCTAGCCGACGCTTTCGACCGTGCCGCCGGTCTCCATGGCGCGCAGGAGCGAGATCCTCTCCTGGATGGGCGGGTGGGTGGAGAAGAGGCCCTTCGCCCGCTTCTCGAAGCTCTTGACCGGGTTGACGATGTACAGGTGCGCCGTGGCCCGGTTGGCGACTTCGAGGACTTCCCGATCTCCGCTTATCTTCTGCAAGGCGTCGGCGAGGCCGTCGGGGTTGCGGGTGAGCTGGACGGCGGTCGCGTCGGCGAGGTACTCGCGCTGGCGGCTTATGGACATCTGGAGGAGGCGGGCGAAGAGCGGGGCGAGGATGGCGAGGAGGATGGCCACGACCATCATTATTATCTGGACGTAGCCGCCGCCCTCCCTGCTACGGCCGCCGCCGAACCAGAGGCCGCGCAAGAAGAAGTCCGAGATCAGGACGGTGGTGCCGACGAGGATGCCGACGAGCATGGCGTAGCGGATGTCGTAGTTGCCGACGTGGGCCATCTCGTGGGCCATGACACCCTGGAGCTCGTCCCGATCCAGTTTTTCGAGCAGGCCGCTCGTGACGGCGACGGAGGCGTGCTCGGGGTCGCGGCCCGTGGCGAAGGCGTTCGGGGCGGTGTCCTGGATGATGTAGACCTTCGGCATCGGGAGACCGCCGGCTATGGACATCTCCTCTACCACGTTGAAGAGTTGGGGGGCGTCTCTGTGCGTGATCTCCGCTGCCCGGGAGGCGGCGAGCACCATCTTGTCGCCGGCGAAGTAGGAGACGAGGCCGCCGATCGTGCCGACGGCGAAGGCGAGGACGAGTCCGAAAAGGGCTCCTATGGGGTCTCCGATCCAGGCGTAGCCGATGACATACCCGAGCACGATCGCGAAGACGAGGAAGGCCAGGATCAGGAACACGCTGTTGCGCCGGTTGACGCCGATCCGGTCCCGGAAGGTCCCCTGGTTGCCGCCTTGCATCTTTCCCCTAGTCGTAGGAGACCGTCACGGACTCCCGCTCGGGGCCCTGGGCCTCGAAGTACTCCTTCTCCGTGAAGCCCATCGCCCGGGCGAAGAGGACCGCAGGGAAGCTCTGTATCTTTGTGTTGTAGGAGCCTACCGAGTCGTTGTAGTGCTGCCTCGCAAAGGAGATCTTGTTCTCCGTCGAAGACAACTCCTCCTGGAAATCCACCAGCACCCGGTCCGAACGGAGCTCGGGGTAGCTCTCGGCCACGGCGAAGAGGTTGCCGATGGCCCCGGAGAGCTGCGCTTCGGACTGGGCCTGCTCCCCGACGCCCTGGGGCTGCATCGCGCGGGAGCGGGCCTGCGTCACCTGCGTCAGGACTTCTTGTTCCTGGCGGAAGTACTTCTTCACGCCTTCGAGGAGGTTCGGGATCAGGTCGTACCGACGCTTGAGTTGGACGTCTATCTGACGGTACGCCTCCTCGGTGTCGTTCTTGCGCCGCACGAGCCCGTTGTAGGTGAAGATCGCGAACACCACGACCAGCACCAGAACGATTATCAAGATGATCGCCGCCACGCCCATCCACGACCTCCGAAACGAGTGTCTACCCCGACCATTATATCCCCGCGCGCACCGCTACGGCTCCAGGAACTCCAACCTGTTCCCGAACGGGCCCTTCCCATAGAACCTGCGCTGCGACGCGAGCCCGTCATCCCACCGGACTGCAAAACCTTCCGCCTCCATCCTCCGCCAGCCCATCCAGGGAAGAGACCACGAACGCCGGGTGCGCCTTCCTGCTCGCACCGAAGGGTTCTTCGACGCCGAGATGCAGTTGACGTCCGTCCGGCAACCCGAACCACGCGCCGCCCCTCCCGACGAGTGTGGCGGGCTTCTCGAGCTCCTTCAGGCCGAGCAGGGGTCTGAGTATTACTCGAACGAGAACACCCGTTAACACGCGAGACGTCTGGTTATGGGGCCGGAAGGGTTCATCATGTCGCGAGCCCGACGAGCATCTTGGCCGCGGAGAGTGCCAGTGCCGCGGTCTCTAGCCAGCGGGTGCCGAAGACGCAGCCCAGGGTTCTGAGCACGAGCCCCGACGGTTCCGCGTCGCCGGGGTGGGGTCGCCCATAACGAAGTCGGTGGAGCCCAGCTGGGCCCTCTCGTAGAAGTCCCCGAAGAGCTGGCCCACCTTCGGCTCCTCCCAGACCTCGCTTCCCGCGAGGAGGTCCGCGAGCATGCCCCTGAGCCAGGTTGTTCCGCTCCGGGCGGTCGAGAAGATCCAGAGCACGTTCTCCGGGTTTACGCCGAGCCTATCGGCGCCCGATATCGCCACAGGCTCGGCCCGCGCGACCCGAAGATCCTCATGCGGACCCCGTGGTAGAGGCACCTCGCCCGGTAGAAAGCTTTCTTGAGATTCGGGTTGCGCTTCACCGCCGTTTCGAGCGAGCGCCTCAGCGTTCGGATCACGGCCACCCCACGCCCGTCCTACGGGGAGCCGTCCGGGGAGGACCCACCGGAGGACGTTATGGTCCGGTCCATGGAGACGGACGAGGTCGAGGATGATATGCCGCTGTCCGAGTAGACGAACCTCACCGTGCTCTCACCGGCGTTCGTCCGCTGCACGGAACGCACGCTCTCCCCGTCCGCGAAGATGATCTCCAGTGCGCCCTCGCCCTCCTTACGCACCTCGCACTCGAGCTTCTTGCCGCGCGGCTCGAAGGCGTAGCGTTCCGGAGTACGTCCATTTAGGGATCGCTTTTCCCCCCCGACCAAACACGCGCCGGAGAACCTCGTCCCCGGCTCCCCCGTTATCCTCAGCGTGACCTCCTGGGGGCCGTTCTCTCCTTCGACGTTACCCTCATGGGCGTCATCCCTGCCGCCGCCCACGACCACCCCGCCCCCAGCCTGCGCTTTGGCGTCGCCCGCGACCGCCTTGGCGTCATCGGCCCGCGCCGACGCGCCGCCCGCGCGGGCCTCGGCATCGCCAGCTCGTGCAACGGCCCGGTCGGTTTCGTTCCCTCCCACGATCGCCTCCGTGGTCCGCGGGCGTTCTCTAGCGTCCCTCTCCTGCTCGGCCTTCGCCCCGGTCGCGGCCGACTCCCCGCGTGCCTGCTCGGTCCCGCCGCAAGCCGCCGAGGCGAGGGCCGAGAGCAAGACCAGGACGATCAGCAAGAACGAAACCTTGCCGCCCTTCGCCACCGTCCTCCGAGAACGTCGCGAGCGTTTCACGCTGGCCTGCGAGCAGAGCATTTTGGTGTCGCGTCCCAGGCTCCCCGCGACCGTTCTTCGGCCCCTGGGGGCCTGCGTGATCTCGCCGATGGCGAAGTAGTCTTCTTGCTCTCGGGCGCAGCGTTCACAAAATAGGACGCCTAGAACCTCGGTGGCCGCCGGTCGCCCGCAAGGGGACTCCGTGTCGACTCGCACCTGGCATCGTCTAGATCCGGCCGATGCCCTGATCGGAAGAGACTCTTTTATCGACGTCGCCGGATCGGCGGGCCGCGTAGGCTGCTCGTGCATCGAGATGGGTTTCACTGATGCTCCTTTCCCGATCGGCCGCGGGTTTCGGTTGCCTACCTCGGTGGGCCGCTCGGTCTCTCGGCTCCTACCCACGTAGTTTGGACCCGTCAAGTGTGAACGACCTTTGTAGGCGATTAGAAACCTCAAACAACCTGAGATCCGGGAGGAGAACCTGACCGAAGTCCGCCTCGGCGGACCTCCGTAGTGGAGCACCGCCGGTCCCACGACTTTTGGCCGCAACGACTGAGCGCCCACCGCCAACGGACCTGGGACACGGCCATTCCGACCGTGCTCCGAATCGACATCGCGCCAGACGGCATCGACGACCTTCCTCGTTCTCCTGAGTAAAGTCTTGGCGCGCACGGGGCGGTGACGGCAACCTTCGGGACATGTCGGGACCTTCTAGCCGGGGCAGCGGTGCCCCGTCCCTTCGTCGCGAAGCACGGCCGGTTCGTCCCCTGCCTCGGCCGGGGTCTCGAGGCTGCTCTTCAAGAAACGTTCGAGGGAGGAACGGGTGATCTGCGATCCCCAGCCGCCCCAGAAGAAGTCGAAGGTGTGGTTGGCCCAGGGCAGCCCGACGAGGCGGTGGGGCACGCCAGCCTCGCCAAGGCGCCCCGCCAGCAGCTCGGACTCGCCCGGCGGCACTATCTCGTCATTGCCCCCGTGGACGAGGAACGTCGGCGGGTCGCCGGGATCCACCCGGGCGACGGGCGAAGAGAGACGATAACGCCCGGGTAACGCCTCCCGCGAGCCCCCTAGGAAATGGTCTATGCCGCCCAAGTAACCCAAGGAGGAGAGACGTGCGAGGTCGGTGGGCGGGTAGAAGGCCGCGACCGCCGCCACCGACGTGTCCTGTTCTCTCCGGACCTCGCAGCCGGCCGGCAGGGCGGATGTGCCCTCCGTGTAGGCTGTAAGCAGAGCGAGGTGCCCGCCCGCGGAGCGGCCCATGAGGGCCACCCGCCCGGGGTCTACGCCGTAACGGCCCGAGTTCTCCTTGACCCAGCCGACCGCGCACCTTACGTCGCCGGGGGCGTCTTGCCAGCTCGGCGGGGGCGAGAGCCGGTAGTCGATATCGAAGACCACGTACCCTTGATCTGCAAGCCAGGCGTTCCAGCGGGGAAACTCGTCGCGGTTCCCCGAGCGCCAACCGCCGCCGTGCACCACGACCACCGCCGGGCGTCCCCTCTCCACGCCGGCGTTATCGGACGGACGCCAGACGTCGAGTTTGAGCTCTTCTCCCCCCGGACGGGCATATGTCGCCGTTTCCGGGGGACGATCCGCAGCGGAGAAGGGGGCCGCGAAGTATTCCGGGAGCGAGAGGGATACGCCCTCTGAGGAGGAGGCCTTCCGCGCCTCCGCCGTCGGGGTCAGCGAGACCGCGACGGTTATCGCGCACAGGGCGGCGGCGGCGAGGGAACTCCCGCGGGACCCTGACCTGAACGACACGGCGGCCAGGAGCAGGCCGAGGAGGGCGAAGGCGCAGAGCAGGAGGCTCGTCTCCTTGAAGATCATGACGACGAACCTCTCGGGAGTCGTGGTGGCCGGAACGTCGCCGAGCAGCTCGACGAAGACGCGCGGCGGGAGGAGGGGGTTCGGAAGCAAGATCACCTGGGCCCACAGCAGCCCGAAGACGGCCCACGACAGCGCAGCCACCGCCGCGAACCACTTCCACACAACCAGCCTGGTCGTCTCCAAGGGCGAATTCCTCCTAAGACCCGGCCGGATCGGGCAGCCGCTCGCCGAGCCAGGGGGTAAGGGTGTTTACGTAGGTCCGCGTGAGGTGGGCGCCGTTGCGGTAGACGAGCACGTCCCCGATGACGGCCGGGCAGGTCTTCTCGGGACACACCACAGGCGTCGGGTCGACGAGGCTCACCCCCTCGACCTCTCTCGCTGCGCGGACGTTTATCCGGGGTTGATCGAGGGCCTTCTTCCGGGGAAACGCGCAGTCTTGCAAACGGTCGAGCGAGCGCGAGACGCACTTGGGCACGTTCTTGCCCGGGCTCGGGACGTCCTCGATGACCGCGACCGGGGCCCCGCTGCCCCGCAGCTTCTTCAAGGTGGAGGCGTAACCCTCGACGACCGCCTCGTTGCTCGCGTTACGATCGAGGCCCTTCCCGTCCTCTCTCGCCCGGTAGCGGTTGAGCATGCTCGTGACGACCAGGCTCGGGTTCTCCTCCCGTACGATGCGCCCGAGCGTCCGCTCCCGCCATTCCTCGCACTCGCGGTACTCCCTGCGCAGCCCGGTGCTGTAGACGCTTATCTCGGCGGGCGGACAGGCGCTCTTGGAGAACCCGACGAGGCGCCAGTCGCGCTCCTTGGCGAGCTCGTTCAAGGCGGGAAACCACTGCATGGCGTGTGAATCGCCGAAGAGCACCACGGTGGTATCGGAGGACGGGTTACCGTAGACGCATTCTGGGGACTCCGTCTCCGGGAGATTCAGGTGGCAGCCGTCGGCGTACATCCTGGGCCGGTTCTCCTTCGTCTCGGCCTCTCGTGGGGTGGGATTGACGGCTTTCGCGCTCTTCTGGATCGAGTGTCCGTCCCGCAGCGCCGCCGCGCCCGCGACCCGGGTCTCCGGCGCCTCCGGTACGATCGGCGTCAGCGCGAAGAGTATGAGGCCCAGGGCGATCGAGGCTGCGGTGCACGCCCCGCCGAGGGCCAGAGCCTTGCGGGGGTAGCGGGTCAGCGACCGTGAGTGCAGGAAGGGCTTCTCCACGAGATGGTGGGTAAGAACGGCGGGGACGTAGGAGGCGGCGAGGACCGCGAGGCCCTCGACGGGAGAGAGCTTGCCCCACACCGCGGCGGCGAAGACCAGCGGCGGCCAGTGCCACAGGTACCAGGAGTAGGAGATCCGGCCGACGTGGCGCACCGGGCCCAACGCGAGTAGGCGCGAGCCCAAAGGTGTCGCTGAACCGGTCCCCGCCCCGAGCCCCGCGGCTATGATCGCGGCGGTCCCGAGGGTCGGGATCAGGGCGGCGGTCCCCGGGAAGAGGGTGTCGTCGTTGAACCGGTGGGCCGCGAACGCGACCGCGCCGAGGCCCGCCCACGCCAGAGCCCCGGCCATCCACCCCGGCAATCGTCCCAGTGCGGAGGCGGGTGCCAGGGCCAGCATCCCGCCGAGCGCGAGCTCCCAGCCGCGGGTCAGCGTGGAGAAGTAGGCAGCACCCGCCTCCGCGTCCGTCGAGTAGACGCCGTAAGCGAGCGAGGAGGCCGCGACCGCCGCGAGGACGGCCGCGAGCGTCGGCCGCAGGCCCCGGCCCGTGCGCCTGCACCACCACCCGACGGCCAGAAGCAGGGCCGGCCAGACGAGGTAGAACTGCTCCTCGACCGCCAGGGTCCAGAAGTGCTGGACCGGGCTCGCTTGCAGGCCGGCGGCGAAGTAGTCGGCGGCCTCGACGGCGAGCAGCCAGTTCATGACGTAGAGGCCGGCGGCGACGACGCCGAAGGAGGTCTCGTCCATGCGGATGGGGTCGAACAGCAACCACGAGAGCACCACGACGAAGGCGAGCACGACCACCGTCAGCGGCAAGAGGCGCTTGGCGCGCCGCGAGTAGAAGCGCGCCAGGGAGACCGTGCCCGTCTTCTCAAGCTCCCGGAGCAGGAGGCCCGTGATCAGGTACCCAGAGATCACGAAAAACACGTCCACGCCGACGTAGCCGCCGCCCGCGAACGGTATCCCGGCGTGGTAGAGCAGAACGCACGCCACGGCCACGGCCCGCAGACCCTCCACGTCGGGCCTGAAACCGCCCCCCGACGGCGCCTTGCCGGATCCCGAAGGCGGCCGCCCCGAGGGTTCCTCGCGCCGTTTACCCGCAACGAGCCGCAGCAGGGTCGCCAATCCGCTGCCCGCCCTGCGCATGGTAGGTACTAGCCTTTACTCCGCCGCGGCGACGGGTCTCCGCCTACCGGGGGCAACGATCCGATCCAGGAACCGTTCCCGGCCCACGATCACGAGCCCGATCGTCCCCGCCTCCGCCATGCCCGGCGAGGGGTCGAGTGCGACGCTTCCCACGCCCGCATGGGGTCCGCAGAGCATCGAGACCAGCTCCTCGGCGGAGGTTTCCCTAGCCCGCCAGCCGTCCTCGAACGCGCCCCCGAGCCAGACGAACATCTCCGCCTCGCCCTCGCCGCTGAAGACCGCCAACGCCCGCCCATCACCGCAGTCCACGGTGAGCGTGTGCGCGGGGAGACGCCCGTCTTTCGCCACCAACCACCACGTCCGGCCAGAACGGCGCCCGGAAGCCGAGCTTGTTCGCATCGCCCCGGCACCCTCGATCGATCCTTCTCGTCCCATCTTCGCTCCTCACTTTGTCGCCGTCGGCGGGCGGGGCCTTCTCCTGGGATCCGTTACCTTCGCGCGCCATCCAACCATCGTCGCGCCGAGGCCGTCTCGGGGGGCACGATCAGGACGGAGCCTTCGGCCTCCCTGAGCGTCCGCGTCGATACGCTGCCCAACAACGCCCGCGTGGGAGCGGCGAGCCCGCGGCTGCCGACCGCTAGGAGCGTTCGCCCTCCTTCGCCTTCTTCGGCCACCACGTTTACGGCGGCCGACGCGGCCTTCGACCTGATAAGCCTGGTCTTCGGCCGGCACCGCGCGATCTCCTCGAGCTGCTCCGCCCGCTTCTTCAGGTCCCGCCGGTTTCGCAAGAGCGCCTCGTCGAGTTCGCGGCGATCCCGGGCGCTCCAGCCCCCCACCGGTTCGGGGGGGTGTTCGTAGGCCCGGACAACGACGACCTCGGCCCCGGACAGGTCGGCGATCTCTGCGGCGAGGTCGCCGGCCCTCCGCGCCGCTCTCGATCCGTCGTCGGCGACGACGACCCTGCCCGCGGGCCACGACGATGCCCCCTTCTCGCCGCACACGACCAGCACGGGGCACGAAGCCCGATGCACCACGTCCTCTGAGACGCTGCCCGCGATCAGCCGCTTGACCCGCCCCACCCGGCGGCTGCCGACGACCACGAGGTCGGCCACCAGCTCCTCGGCGAGGGCGATTATCTCCTCGGCCGGCCGGCCCTCGCACAGATGCTCGCCCGCGACCCTCGCCCCGCCGACCCGCGCGTTCCACGCCCGCCTCCGCAGAAGCTGTCTGGCCTCCTCCTCTGCCGAGGGGGAGTGGTCGTCGAAAACCATGCCGGGGTAGGGTGGGGGCGGCACGTAAGGCCAGACGTGGACCACGTGCAGTTCCGCGGCCGTCTTGTTGGAGATGTCCGCCGCCGCCCTTTCCGCGGTCGCCGCGCTCTCCGAGCCGTCGGTGGCCAGCAAGATCCTCGTCAGCGAAGTGGTCATACGGCTCACTCCTCACCATCACTTCGTCGGGCGTTTCGCCGTGCACCGACCATTGTAGGACACGGGGGTTGGATCGGAGTTTGGTGGGCGTTAGTATTTTCAAATGAGGCCCAGAACCCGGCTTCGGCTTCGAAGCGCCACACTCTGGCGGTGAAGAGGTGGGTGTCCGGTGTCTCCGTCCCCAGGAGGGCGGGGACCTGCGGCGCGTGTGTGGAGAGGATGAGCGCCTGTTGGCCGAAACGGTCCCGTATCTCTCCGGCCCACATCTGCCGGGCCTGCAGGCCCGGGCCCGGTACGTTTCGGGCGCCGACCGACGGGTGATGACCGCGGACACCACCAGGAGGGCAGCCCCGAAGAGCCCGGCGACGGTTGGCGGGCTGTCGGCGCGGCGGAGGACCGAGTCCAACAGGGCGCCGAACCCAACGGCAGCGTAGGGGAGAAACAGGTAGAGGTCCCCGGTCGTTCGGAAGACGAGCAGAGGCCGGACGCCCGTTCCTGCACGGCCCGCTCAACCCTCCGCCTCCCGGCACCGCGCCCCCGCGCAATCTTTCAGGTCATCCAGGCGCGACCGAAGCGAGTCCAGGAGCGCGTCGTCGGCCCGTCCGTGGATGTTGTCTATCTGGTGGGGGTCCTTCTGCATACCGTACAGTTCCCTATCGCCGCCCTCGTGCTCCACGTACGTGTAGCGCAGGGTGCGCAGGCCCACCCAATCGGATCCCACGAAATGCTCGATCAGCAGGGCCTCCCTCCACGAGTCCGGCGGGGAGGACGAGAGCAGCGGCGCCAGCGAGCGGCCGTCCGGGTTCTCTGGAGGTCGCCGACGAGCTTCTGCAGCTTGGGCATGTGACGCACGGTCGTTGCCGGCTGGTCGTCGGTGACGACGAGCAGCACGTTCGGTCTCTCTGAGGCCGTTGTCTCTTCGGAGGGGTGCAGCCGAAGAGGGCGGAGAAGGCGGCGTTGATCCCGCCCATTCTACCCTTACCTTGGAGGTCACCGGCGTGGCGGTCCGGTGCCTCCTTCACGCCGGCACCCCCGGCTTGCGTCCTCCCGTCGGTCCCGACACTCGGGCGGTGACCGTGGGGCATCGCCCGGCTCAAGCGGTCCGCCGGGCGACGAGACCATAGACGTACAGCAAGAAGACGGCACCCATGGTGGCCACGAAGACCGACCAGACGTTAAAGCCCGTCGCCCCCGACCCGCCAAGGACTCCCACGACAAAGCCGCCGACGGAGGCGCCCGCCATCCCCAGGATGACGGTGATAACGAAGCGGCCGGGGTCCGGCCCGGGCACGATCCGCCGGGCAAGCAGCCCCGCGATGGCCCCGACCACTACCCAGCTGATGAGTCCCATCTCCTTCCTCCTCCTTATCAGACTCCGTCGGGCGTCTGGCATTTCGACGTGCACCGGCTAGTCTGGGGTCCGGGGATTGGATCGGCGTTTGGCAGAGATTAGGATTTTCAAAGGAAGGCCGCCCGTCGACCCCGCGCTGGGGTAGGATTGGTTCGGACGATAATGATGAGGATCCTGATCGTGGAAGACGAGGAACACCTGGCCCGCCTCCTCGCCGAGGTGCTCGGCCGGGAGGGTCACGCTGCCGAGACGGCCTTCGACGGCCGGACAGCCCTTTCGCGTGCCCTGACCGAGGATTTCGACCTGCTGATCGTCGACTGGATGCTGCCCGACCTCGACGGGATCCAGGTGGTGAAGAGGCTCCGCGCCGCCGACGTCGGTGTTCCAGTCCTGATGCTCACGGCCCGCTCGCAACTGGAGGACCGCGTGGAGGGCCTCGACGCCGGCGCCGACGACTACCTCCCGAAGCC
>JALZNL010000363.1 GCA_030857715.1 Actinomycetota bacterium
GCCAGCGAGTCCGACACGCGCGTCGAACTGGAACTCCGGGTCGCCCCCGACGACATCGGGAAGGTCATAGGCCGCGGGGGGCGCACGATCCGGGCCATCCGCACGGTCGTGAAGGCCGCCTCGGTGAAGGTCGGCAAGCGCGTCAACGTGGAGGTCGCGGACTAGCCCCCGTGGCCGAGCTCCCCGACCCTGTAACCATCGGGACCGTCGTCGGAACCCACGGCGTCCGCGGCACCCTCCGCGTCCGGCCGATGGGAACCGGGGAACACCTGCGTGAGGGCGTAGCCCCACTCGTCGCCGGAGCCCGCCGCGCCATCAAGGACGTCCGCGTCACCCCGAAAGGTTTCCTACTGGATCTAAGAGGCGTGGACGACCGTCGCGTCGCGGCGGCCCTCAAAGGAGAGGGTCTTTTTCTCGACCGCGCGGAGCTCGATGGCCCCGAGGAGGGCGAGTTCTACGTCGGCGACCTCGTGGGCCTGACGGCGATGAGTGAGGCGGGCGAACGCCTCGGCGAGGTCGCGGAGACCTTCGAGACCGCGGCGCACGAGGTGCTCGTCGTCCGCACCGACGCCGACGACATCCTCGTGCCGTTCACGATGGAGCACGTGCCTGAGGTGGATCTGGGATCGGGCAGCATCACCGTGCGCCCGCCGGAGTAGGACATGAACATCGACGTCTTCTGCGTCTTTCCCGAGGCCGTGGATGCCACCCTGCGGGTCGGCGTCGTCGGGCGGGCGATCGAGCGGGGCGTGGTGGGCTACCGGAGCTTCGACCTGCGGCGGTTCTCACGCGACGGCCGCATCGACGACATGCCCTACGGGGGCGGCGCCGGCATGGTCGTCCGCGTGGACGTCGTGGCCCGCGCCTTCGAGGAGGTGTACGGGGTGCCGGCGAGGGAGGTGCGGGAGGCGCGCTGGGTGGTGATCACAGAGCCCGCGGGACGTCCGATGGTACAGGGGTACGTCGATGAGGTCGCCTCGGGGCCGGACCTGACGGTCGTCTGCGGGAGGTACGGCGGGGTGGACGAGCGGGTGTGGACGGGGCTGTGCACCGAGGCCGTATCGCTCGGAGACTTCGTGCTCTCTGGCGGGGAGATCGTGGCCGCCGCCCTGGCCGACGCCGTAACGCGGCGGCTGGACGGGGTGCTCGGCAACGCGGAGAGTCTGCTCGGGGAGTCGTTCTCCGGCGAGGGTGTCGTGGGGCCGCCGATGTTTACGCGGCCTGCCCTGTGGGATGGAGAGGAGGTGCCCGGCGTGCTATTATCCGGCAATCACGCGGAGATCCGCGCCTGGCGCGAGCGGGAGTCTCGGACCAGGGCGCGGGCGAGGGAGACCGGACGCCGGTCTCCTTGAACGTTCGTAAGCTCACCCACGAGAGGAGAACACCATGATAACCAGCGAGAATTTGCAGCAGAGGGACGTCGTCTTCAAGCCGGGCGACACGGTGAAGGTGCACTACCGCGTCATAGAGGGCAGCCGGGAGAGGGTCCAGGTCTTCGAGGGCCTGTGCATCGCGCGCAAGGGCGGCGGCATCGACGAGACGTTCACCGTCAGGAAGAACTCCTTCGGGGTCAACGTAGAGAGAATCTTCCCGCTCTACTCCCCGAAAATAGCCGACATACAGGTCTCACGCCGCGGCGCGGTGCGCCGCGCGAAGCTCTACTACATCCGCGACAAGGTCGGCAAGAAGGCCCGCGTCAAGAAGGCCCGCTAGAACCGGCCACGTCCCGCAGGGCCTTGGGTAGCCGCCGGCCGGACGGGCGAACCCTCTACGCCTTCGACGCCGCCTGGACGCTGGAGCGGGGGGGGCTGCTGGCGGGCGCGGACGAGGCCGGCCGCGGCGCTCTGGCCGGTCCGCTCGTGGCCGCCGCCGTGGTGCTCGACCCCGAGCCGATCTCCGGCCTCAACGATTCCAAGGCGCTCGCCGCGGCCCGCCGGGAGGAAATTTTCGCTGAGATCCTGCGCCGGGCCGAGGCCGTCTCCGTGGTCGCGTTCCCGGCGTGGTGGATCGACCGCCACGGCGTCGGACGCGCCAACCGGGAGGCCTTGTCCCGCGCCATCGACGCCCTGAGGCCCCGCGCCGGCTGCGGACTCGCTGACGGAAACCTGAAGCTTGGGCCGGAGATCGAATGCCTGCCGAGGGCCGACGCCCACAGCGCGGCGGTCGCCGCCGCCAGCGTGGTCGCCAAGGTCCTGCGCGACGGCGCGATGCGGACGCTCTCCACGGAGCATGCAGGCTACGGCTTCGACCGGCACGTCGGCTACGGGACCCCGGGGCACCGGATCGCGCTCGCCGAGCTCGGCCCTTGCCGGGTCCACCGCCTGAGCTACGCCGGGGTCGGGGCCTGAACAACCGGGCCACCGGCGGGCTCGGGGAGGAGATAGCCCGCCGCTACCTGGCCCGCAAGGGCTACGAGATCATCGAGAGCAACTACCGCACCCGGCGCGGCGAACTCGATCTGATCTCGCGCCGCGGCGACACCCTCGTGATCGTGGAGGTAAAGCTCCGCCGAGGCACGGCCTACGGCGATCCTCTGGAGGCCGTTACCCCCCGCAAACAACAGACCATCCGCCTCATGACCGAAGAGTACCTGTCGGAGAAGGACCCGAGTTTCCAGGTCCTGCGCTTCGACGTCGTCGGCATCCTGCTCCGCGGAGGACGGCCCGAGATCACCCACATAGAGGACGCTTTCTAAGTCTTTTCGTATAAAATATTAAACAATGGTATAAAATACTAGACAAAAGCACGAATGTCGCAGTATACTGCGCGGGCTCTGTGGAGGAGTTTGTTGGAGGCGATAGGTGTTCTCTAGCGCGTGGATTAGCGAGGATCGAGCGTAATGGCTGTCTGCCGGGTGCGGAGCTTGAGCCTGTTCGGCATAGATGCCCTGCCGGTGGAGGTGGAGGTTGACGTAAGCGCGGGGTTGCCGGGCTTCTCCATCGTGGGGTTGCCGGACGCGGCCGTGCAGGAGGCGCGGGAGAGGGTGCGCGTCGCGATCTCCAACAGCGGCTACAAGTTCCCGACGAAGAAGGTCATCGTGAACCTCGCTCCGGCGAGCCTGCGCAAGGAGGGCGGGGCCTTCGACCTCTCGATGGCGCTCGGCATCCTGGCCTCGTCCGGTCTGTTGCCGCCCGCCTGCCTGGAGGGTACCGGGGTCGTGGGTGAGGTCTCGCTCGACGGCGACCTTCGCGGGGTGCGCGGCGCCCTCTCCATGGCCGAAGCGGCCCGGCTCGGCGGGTTGTCCCGCCTGGTGCTGCCGGAGGCCAACGCCCGCGAGGCGGCGTCTGCGGGGGACATCGAGGTGTACGGGGTGCGCAGCCTTCGGGACGCGGCGGAGTTCTTGAGGTCTGGCCGCGGGGTCGAGCCTGCTGAGCCGTGGTCCGAGGAGGAGGCCTGGCACGAAGAGGCGGCCGAGGACTTCGCGGACGTGGCGGGCCAGGCCTACGCGAAGCGGGCGCTCGAGGTGGCGGCGGCCGGCGGGCATCATGTGCTCTTCGTCGGGCCGCCGGGGCTCGGCAAGACCACCTTGGCGCAGATCGTGGCGCGTGAGCTGGGGGTCAATTTCCGCGCCACATCGGGGCCGGTCATCGTCAAGGCCGGCGACCTCGCCGCG
>JALZNL010000364.1 GCA_030857715.1 Actinomycetota bacterium
CCCGCCATCGGCGACACCTCTCCTCGAGTAGAAGAACCACGATTAACCATCCAGAGTCTACTCATACGCCGGGTCTCGTGCCTGGAAGACTCCCATAGATCTCCGAGAATCCCTGGTCGATCCACCGCGTCTCGAGCATGACATCCACGCTGCCGTTCGCTGTCAGGGTGGCTGAGGATCAGCGCCGTAGAGCCCGAGCACAGCTTGCGCAACTTCGCGATCAGGTCTGCCCCGTTGCCGTCGGGAAACCCAAGCCAAGACCGCAACGTCGCACCCCACCGACGCGGCATGTCGGCGGGCCTCCTGGCAGTCCCTCACGAACCTTGAAGCTCCAGTCCGGGTATAACTATAGCAACGGATCCGGGAACCGGTCTAGAAAGGACCGTATGTCGGGACCGTGCCAGTGGTCGGTTTGGCCGTGACGGGCGTCGTCACCGAAGGGCTCGCCCGTATCCTGCCGCTCAGAAGTCAGCGGCGGGGATGGGAGCTGCCGGGCGCACAGGTGGAACTTATTCTTCGCCGGTTCGGTCATCCGCTCGGCTGCTCTGTGGGCTCCGGGACGCGGTTCACCCGGCGTGGAACACCCGGCGTAGAACGGTGAGCGGCAGGATCACGTGCGGCTACTCGGACCTCTTGCGATCGTCCAGAGGCTTCGATGGTCACCGAGGCCGCCCCTCTGGTATCTTCTAGGGCTCCGCACGGGCGTGATCGGTCCCGCCGGGTCGTGAGAACGGGGTCGCCCCCGGCGTGGGCGGGACCCCGAAGTAGGCTCTCCCCAAGGAAGGTTGGTCCGTGGTGCTGTTCGCCAACGATGTCGCGATAGACCTGGGAACGGCGAACACGCTGGTGTCCGTCAAGGGCCGGGGCGTCGTCATCTCCGAGCCCTCCGTCGTCGCCCTGGACACCAAGACGGGAGCGGTGGTGGCCGTCGGGTCGGCGGCCAAGCGCATGATCGGGCGCACCCCGGCCACCATCGTGGCCGTCGAGCCCCTCAAGGAGGGGGTTATAGCCGACTTCGGGGTCACAGAGAAGATGATCGCCCACTTCGTCCGCCGGGCGCAGCGGCGGGGGCGCAGACCCTACTGGTCGCTGCTCGGCCCAAGGGTCGTGGTCTGCGTGCCGTCCGGGGCCACGGGGGTGGAGCTTCGGGCGGTCAGGGAGGCCGCAGAGTCCGCCGGGGCCAGGAGGGCCTACACCATCGAGGAGCCCCTGGCGGCGGCCATAGGGGCGGGGCTTCCGGTCGAGGAGCCCGAGGGCTCCATGGTCGTCGACGTGGGCGGCGGCACCACCGAGGTGGCGGTGGTCTCTTTGGGGGGCATCGTGACCAACACCTCCCTGCGGACCGCCGGCAACGACATGGACCGGGCCATCGCCTCGTTTATCCAGAGGGAGCACAAGGTGGCGGTGGGCTCCCAGACCGCCGAGCGGCTGAAGGTGGGGCTAGGGAGTGCCCTGCCCCAGGAGGAAGAGGAGGCGGCGGAGGTGAGGGGCCGGGACCTCCTCACCGGGTTGCCCAAGACGGTGGTGGTGACCGGCGAGGAGATCAGGGAAGCCATAGGCCCCGCCGTGGAGGCCATCGTGGGTGCGGCCAAGGACACCCTCGACCGCACGCCGCCCGAGCTGGCCTCCGACATCATCGGGCGGGGGATGGTCCTGGCGGGGGGAGGGGCGCTCTTGAGGGACCTCGACGAGAGGCTCCGGCGCGAGACGGGGGTTGCGGTGCACGTGGCCGAAGACCCGCTGAGGTGCGTTGCGGTGGGCAGCGGACGCTACCTGGAGGAGATAGGCGTCCTGGGCCGGGCCCTCTCGCCCGGCTGACCTCGGCGTCGTTCGAACCCGTCGCCACGAAGGGCGGGGACGGCACCTCGGATACGGCACCTCGGATACGGCACCTCGGATACGGCTGTCCTGGCGACCGGGTTCGTGCCGAGCGGGAGAACCGCAAAGAGCAGCGGGCCCCCGCCAGAGTAGCCGTCCTGTCTGCGAAGAGAGGGCTCTTTACGCGGCAGATGGGACTTGTAGACCCCTTGTTTACGCGGAGGCGGCCACCCGGTTTGTGTAAGATCATAGAGATAAGCCGCGCAAAACCAGACCAGGGGAGGATGGCCCGATCGCGTCGCCACAGATCAGGAGCCGGTGTATGGGCCGCCGGGTCCACCTCGAGCAGCCCGTCCACGAGGAGGCCCTGGCGCTGCTGCGCGAGAACGCGGAGGTCTCGGTCGGCTTCGGGCCCGAGGCGCGCGAGCTGGACGACGCGCTGCTGGCGGAGGTGAACGCGCTCCTCGTGCGGACGAAGCCGCTCGGCGCCGAGGAGATCGAGAAGGCGCCACGGCTGCGGGTGATCGCGCGCCACGGCGTCGGCGTGGACAACGTTGCGGTAGAGGCGGCGACGCGGCGGGGCATACCCGTCCTGATCACCCCGCGAGCCAACCTTCGCTCGGTGGCCGAGCACGTTTTCGCCCTGGCCCTGGCCGTGAGCCGCAACCTCGTCCGCGCCGACCGCTACGTGCGCGAGGGGCGCTTTGCCGAGCGGGACTCGCTGGTGGGGCGGGAGCTGTTCGGGGGGACGCTGGGGGTGATCGGGCTGGGACGCATCGGCGAGGAGGTGGCCCGCATGGGTGCCGCAGGCTTCGGCATGCGGGTGCTAGGTCACGACCCTTACCTGGACGATACGGCGGTGCGCGCCAGGGGAGCCGAGCCCGTGGGCTCCCTCGATGAGCTCCTCCCCGCCTGCGACCTCGTCAGCGTGCACGTTCCGCTCATGGAGGAGACCAGGGGCCTGCTCGGCGCCAGGGAGTTGGGGCTCATGCGCCCCGGCTCGGTGCTCGTGCAGGCCGCCCGCGGCGGGGTGGTCGACGAGGGCGCACTCGTGGAAGCGTTGCGCGAGGGCGGCCCCCTCGCCGGGGCCGGCATCGACGTGTTCGGGGAGGAGCCGCCGCCCGCGGACCACCCGCTCTTCTCGGTGGAGACCGCGGTCCTGAGCCCGCACACCGCTGCTAGCACGCGGCAGGCGATGCGGCGCATGGGGCTGGACGCCGCGCGCGGCATCCTGGACATCCTCGGCGGCGCCGACGCTTTGAGCCCACCCGCCGGTGCGCCGTGGCAGACCGTCAACCCGAGCTTCGCGGACGCGGGAGAACGAGAAGGAGGGGCCGCAGGTTCAAACGCTCAAGATCTATAGACAAGCCGACGTGAACGTTTCATGCGCGTCTGCTACCGGAGGGATAGGTCTACATCGGGACGCGAACCTCAGAGGACGTGTGCTCCACGAACTCGGGCGAATGGCCCTGGTTCGCGGGAATTAGAGGCGCTTTTTCGAGGTCTATCCGGATCTCCCCGAGATCTATCCGGGGCAAATCCTGCTCCAGAAACCCGGCCCAGCATCTGCGGGCCTCTTTCCACGTGCATTTGGTTCCACCAATGTACAAGAATATGCGCGTACCCTGCAGACTTCGCGTTTATCAACGCGAGGAGAAGTTAGGTGAAGTCATCCTCGGTTCAATCCCACATCGTTATCTTCTCGCCGTGCATCATCGTGTCCTCGCACCTGGGACATGCGCCGGGGTGCGTCCTTCGCCTGAGGGTGTGCCTGCTCGATCTCGGGCACTCT
>JALZNL010000365.1 GCA_030857715.1 Actinomycetota bacterium
GGCTTCTCCCTTGCGCGCCGCCTCGACGCTCCTCGCCGCCGAGATCGCCGCCCGCTCGACGATGCTCCTCATGTTCACCTTCGGCCGCCCCGCCGAAGCGGCTTCCTCGTCCACCCCGTTCGTCGCGGCGCTCTCTGGTCCACGCCGAACCCTCGGCATCGCGATAGCGCTCCTCGCCTCGCTCCCCTTTCTGTTTCCGGCCGGGCTCGCCTCCGTGCCCGCCGCGCTCTGCGTCCCGCTGGCCGCGCTACTTGGTCTCACGATCTCCCGCCGGGCCTTCGGCGGCATAGGCGGCGACTCGATAGGGGCCACGGGAGAGCTGACGAGAACGGTCCTCCTGGTGCTCGTCTCCGCGACCGCGTAGGGCCCCGACTCTTGCGAGCCGGGGCCCTCTATACTGATCGCCGAAAGCGTCGGCGAAACTAGCTAGCTCGACAGATCGTCCCCGGGCTGCATCTCGTGGACCGTCACGCCCGGGGCGATCTCGCCCAGATGCTCGCGAAGCTTCTCGGGCGTGCCCGTGAAGAACGGCAGGACGTCCGTGTCGTAGTGGATCGGTACGACGTGCTGGACGCCGAGCAGGCGCGCGGCGTGGGCGGCCTCGAACGGGCCCATCACCACCCGGTCGCCGATGGGGAGGAGGGCCAGGTCCGGGTGGTAGAGCTCCCCGATGAGCTGCATGTCGCCGAAGACCGAGGTGTCGCCCGCGTGGTAGAGGCGGAAGCCGCTCTCGAACTCGATCACGTACCCCATCGGCTCGCCGCCGTAGATCACGGACCCGTCCTCCGTCTGGATGCTTGACGAATGGAACGCGTTGGTCGCCGTAATTTTTATACCGCCGATCTGGGCCGTCCCGCCTTTCTGGATGGGCTGGGCGTTCTCCAATCCCTGCCCCTGGAGGTAGGAGAAGATCTCGAAGTTCGCGATCACGGTCGCGCCCGTCTCCCGCGCGATGGGCACGGTGTCGCCCAGGTGATCGAAGTGGCCGTGCGTGACCAGGATGGTGTGGACATCGCCGGCCTCTTTCAACTCATCAGGCGTCGTCGGGTTGTCTGTCAGAAAAGGGTCTATGAGGATCTGCTCCCCGCCGGCCGTCACGACCCTGAAGGCCGAGTGTCCGAGGTAGTTGATCCTGGTACCGCCGAGCATCTTTTCCATGATTTCCTCCGTCTGTTTGCCAAATACGGGCCCAAAAGCCCCTTGACATGTACCCGATCCCGTATATACGAAAACGGCGCGGCCGGCGGGGGATATAATCCCGCCGGCTCCGGGTCGGCCGGGCCTGAGGCGGATACTTTTCGGAGGTACATGAGAGCGGTGGTCCTGCTCGCGGTTCTCGCGGGCGTGTGCGTGGCGGTCCAGACCAATTTGACGGCGGTGGCCCAGCGCGCGCTCGGCGCCCCGGTGCTCGTCGCCATCTCCGGCCTCACCACGAGCCTGACGGCCCTTATCGTCGCCCTGACGCTCGCGAAGCCTGAGTTCACCGGCCGGTCGGTGGGCTTCGCCGTGGGCTCTGGGGTGCTCGGCGCCGTGATCGTCGGCGCCATAGCGACCGCGGCGGCCCAGGGCGGCGTCGCCCGAGCCCTCTCGCTGGTCATCGCCTCCCAACTCGTCTTCGGCTTGATCCTCGACGCCCTCGGCGTCTTCGGCGGCAGCCCGGACGTCGGAGCCTTGAAAGTCCTCGGGGTGATCCTCATCATCGCGGGCGGCGTGCTGGTTGTTAGGTTTTGAGGTTCGAGGTTCGAGGTACAAGGGTCGAGGAAAGGTGGTCTCTGGAAGATCGCTGCGGCCGACGGGGCCGTACCCTGGAGCCTAAAGCCTAGAACCTGTAACCTTAAGCCTTATGAGCTATCTCCCCATAGCCGACCACGGCGTTATCGGCAACCTCCACACGGCGGCGCTCGTCGGGGTGGACGGGACGATCGACTGGCTGTGCCTGCCGGCGTTCGACTCTCCGGCCGTGTTCTGCTCTATTCTGGACGACGAGAAGGGCGGGCGTTTCCGGCTTCGGCCCTTGGAGTACGAGCGGAGCCAGCAGCTCTACTTACCGGACTCGAACGTGTTGCTGACGCGCTTCTTCTCCTCCGGGGGGATGGCGGAGGTGATCGACTTCATGCCCATCCTTTCGCAGCCGGGGGACCGCTCCCGCCTGGTGCGCGGCGCGCGGGTCGTCCGCGGCTCGATGCGTTTCGAGGTGGAGTGCCGACCGGCCTTCGACTACGCCCGAGGCCAACACCGCGTCTCCGTCGGTAAGAAGGGGGCGGTCTTTGCCGCTGCAAGCGCCACCCACGCCTCGCTCTCGCTCTCGACCGCCGTGGCCCTCGAAGGGTGGGGTGGGGGCGGGGCGGGGGCGGAGTTCACGCTCGGCGAAGGCGAACGGGCGACATTCGTGCTCTCGGAGGTAGAGGACGGGGAGGGGCCGAGGACGCCGTTCACGCGGCGGGAGTTCGAGGAGGGCCTGCAAGACACGCTCGGGTACTGGCGGCGTTGGATCTCGGGCAGCACCTACTCCGGGCGCTGGCGCGAGTTCGTTCACCGCTCGGCCCTCGTCCTCAAGCTCATGGTCTACGACCCGACCGGCGCCCTCGTCGCGGCCCCGACGATGGGGCTGCCCGAAAGGATCGGGGGCGAGCGCAACTGGGACTACCGCTACGCCTGGCTCCGGGACGCCGCCTTTACCCTGTACGCCCTGATCTCCATCGGCTTCGACTACGAGGCCTACAGGTTCATGGGCTGGCTGCGCGACCGCTGTGCCCTGGACGAGGACGGCCTACTTCAACCCCTCTACGGCATCGACGGCCGCACGAGAATAGTGGAGGAGGAGCTCGACCACCTCTCCGGCTACATGGGATCCAAACCCGTGCGCCTCGGCAACGCGGCCTACGGCCAGCTCCAGCTCGACCTCTACGGCGCCATCCTCGACGCCGCCTACCTCTACAACAAGCACGGCGCCCCCCTCGACTACGACCTCTGGCAGAACCTCCGCCGCATCCTCGACTGGCTCTGCGACAACTGGCAACTCGAAGACGAGGGCATCTGGGAGGTCCGCGGCGGCCGGCGCCACTTCGTCTCCTCCAAGGTCATGAGCTGGGTTGCCCTGGAGAGGGCCGTGAGGATCTCCCGCCAGCGTGGACTTCCGGCGGGCGAAGGGCGTTGGATCTCCGAACGCGACAAGATCTACGAGGAGGTCATGGAGAAGGGCTGGAACCCGCAGAAGGGCAGCTTCGTCCAGTACTACGGATCGGATGCCCTCGACGCCTCGCTCCTCCTCATGCCGCTCGTCAAGTTCGTAGGCCCCACGGACCCACGCTGGATCTCCACCCTCGACCACATCCAGAACGAGCTCACCTACGACACGCTGGTAGACCGCTACAAGACCGACACCGCCGCCCCCGACGGCCTCGTGGGCGACGAGGGCTCCTTCAGCCTCTGCTCCTTCTGGCTAGTGGAGTGCCTGACGAAAGCCGGCCGTATCGAGGAGGCCCGCCTCGCCTTCGAAAAGATGCTCTCCTACGCCAACCACCTCGGTCTCTACGCCGAGGAGATCGGCCCCTCCGGCGAGGCCCTCGGCAACTTCCCCCAGGCGCTCACGCACCTCTCCCT
>JALZNL010000366.1 GCA_030857715.1 Actinomycetota bacterium
GCTCGAGCTCCAGCCGTTCGGCGTCACCGACCCCGGCAAGGTGCGCCAGAACAACGAGGATGCCCTGCTCGTGGGCGACGGCGAGGACGAGACGCTCTTCGTCGTCGCCGACGGCGTCGGGGGCTTCGAGGCCGGGGAGGTGGCTAGCTCCATCGCGGTGGACGTGCTCCGAGACCTCGGACCCGAGGACTCTTTCGGGCGTGCTATAGAAGAGGCGAACCGCCGCATCCTGGCGGCAGGCCGGGGCGACGAGAGGCTATCCGGGATGGGGACGACGGTGGTGGCCATCCGCTTCGGGGGGACACGCCGGGAGCCCGTCGCAGAGCTGGCCCACGTCGGGGACTCCAGGGCCTACCTCGTGCGCGGCGGCGAGCTCAAGCCCGTAACCGAAGACCACTCGCTCGTCGCGGAGCTGGTGCGCAGCGGCGACCTCACGCGCGACCAGGCCGCCGAGCACCCCCAGAAGAACCTCATCACCCGAGCTTTAGGCGCCGAAGACGAGGTCGAGGTGGACACGACCATGATGCCCGTGGAGGCCGGGGACCGCTTCGTGCTCTGCTCCGACGGGCTAACGGACATGGTCAGGGAGAACGGGGTCGCGGAGATCCTGGCCGGCACCCCCGAAGATCCGGAGAAGGCCGCCCGCGGGCTCCTCTCCGCCGCGCTCGAGGCCGGCGGAAACGACAACATCACCGTCGTCGTGATAGACGTCAAGACGCGCGAGGAGCCGGAGAGGCCCCCACGCCCGGCGGGCGCCGCGACGGGCGATCCCTCAGACGGGACCAGCGAGATGCCAGCCCTGCAACCGGGGGCCACAAGGGCAGCCCCACGGGGGTGGGGCGGGGCGGGGAGCCCGTCAACCGGAAGAGCAAAGAGAGCCGGGGCTCCGAGGCGCCCCAAGCGGCGTTCCGGCGGGGTTTCAAAGGCGCTCGGGAAGCTCGCCAGGGGACTTGCCGTGATCCTGGTGGTCCTCATCGCGCTTGTGCCGGCCTACCTGTGGGGTTCCAGCCGGTACTACTTCTCCTTCGAGGAGGGGGACGTCGTCGCCCATCAAGGCGTCCCCTACGCGCCGTTTGGGGTCGAGCTCAACCAGGAGTGGCAGAGGCCCGGGCTCTCGGAGTCCGAGATCAAGGAGCCCTACGAGGAGCCCATAGAGACCCACAAACTCTACACCAAAGACGAGGCCGAAAACGTCCTCGCGGACATGGGCAATTAGGTTGGGACGCCCGTGACCCAGCGCGCCACCACGCCCATGATACTTGCGCTGCTCGTCACCACCCTTGGGTTCGCGACCCTCATCTTCGCCCAGGGCGCCACCAGCCCGCCCCTCATCTACGGCGCCTACTACGCGGGGACGCTCTTCGCGTTGTACCTGGGGGTGCGCCTGATGCTGCCGCACTCCGACGTGCTGCTCTTGCCGCTGGTTACGCTCCTTACGGGGCTCGGGCTCGTCATGATCTTCCGGCTCACCTACAACATCGAGGACAAGGCGGGGCTGGCGATCACGCAGGCGGTCTGGATCCTGATAGGCAGCGGCACCTTGTTCCTGCTCGTCCTGTTTTTCCGCAACTACTACCGCCTCTTCGACTACAAGTATCTGCTCGCCGTCGTGGCGGTCCTGCTTATCGCCTCGACGTTTACCCCGCTCGGCTACGAGGTCAACGGGGCCCGCCTGTGGGTCTCATTAGGCCCCGTCGGCTTCCAGCCCTCCGAGTTCGCCCGCATCGCGCTCATCGTCTTTTTCGCCGGCTACCTGGCCGAGACGCGCGATCTTCTCGCGGCGACGAGCCGCACCTTTCTGGGCGTCCAGATCCCGGCCCTAAAATACTTCGGCCCCGTGGCGCTCGTCTGGGCGGCCTCCCTCGGCCTCCTGGTCTTCGAGAAGGACCTCGGAAGCAGCCTCCTCTTCTTCGCCGTGCCGCTGTTGATGTTGTACGCGGCGACCGGCCGCATCGCCTACATCCTGCTAGGCACGATTCTCTTCTCCGTCGGCTCGTTCATAGCTTTCCTGCTCTTCGACCACGTCAAGGTCCGGGTGCGGGCCTGGCTCGACCCGTGGTCCTACCCGGACACGGATGGGTTCCAGATCCTGCAGAGCATCTTCAACATCGCCGATGGCGGCCAGCTCGGTACGGGCCTCGGCGCCGGCTTCGCCCAGACGATTCCCGAGGTCGAGACGGACTTCGTCTTCTCGGCCGTCGCCAGCGAGCTTGGCCTGCTTGGGTCGACGGCTGTCTTGCTCGCCTTCCTGGCCTTCGTCTACCGGGGTATCAAGATAGCGTTGCTCGCAGAGGACGACGCCTCGAAGCTGCTCGCCTTCGGCCTGACGGCGATGTTCGCCATCCAGACCCTTGTTATCGTGGGCGGGGTGACGAAGGCTATACCGCTCACGGGCATCACCCTGCCCTTCGTCTCCTACGGGGGATCCTCGGTGGTGGGCAACTTTATCCTCACGGGCCTCCTCTTGCTCGTCTCCGAGCGGGCCGGGCGACGCGAGGAGCGGGGACTGGCCGCGGGGGAGGACCACTGAACGCCCACTTCAGACGCACCTTCTACCTGATCGTGGCGGGTTTCGTCGGGCTCGTCGTCATGATGGCCTACTGGCAGGTCTACGCCAGGGAGTCGCTCGCCAACAACCCTGAGAACGGCTTTCAGACCCAGCGGGCAATAGAATCCCCGCGGGGCCTGATCCTGGCCGGCGACGGTGAGACCGTGCTCGCCCGCAGCGAGAAGCGCCAGGGCATCTCAGGCCCCATCTACGAGCGCGTCTACCCGGAGGGGGCGCCATTCACGGGTGTGGTCGGGTACTGGAGCACCAGGTACGGGGCCACGGGAATCGAGATCGGCAACAACACCGACCTCTCGAGCGTCGCCGGCGACCCCGACACCCTCGATGAGCTCATAAACCGCACCACCGGCGGCCCCCAGCGCGGCAACGACGTGACGCTCACCCTCGACCCCGACCTGCAGCGCCAGGCCTACGAGTCACTCGCCGCCAGCCCCACGCAGAGAGGCTCCGCGATGGCCATAAACCCGAAGACCGGCGAGATCCTGGCGCTCGCCACCTACCCCTCCTTCGACAACAACAACATCGACGAGACCCTGCCCGAGCTCTCCCAGGACGAGAACGCCCCACTCATCAACCGGGCCACCCAGAGCCTCTACCCGCCAGGGTCGACCTTCAAGGTCATAACCTCCGCAGCCGCCCTCAAGGCCGGGGTGCAACCCTCGGATGAGTTCTTCGACCCGGGCACCTACGAGACGGCAGGACTCACGGTGACCAACTACCAGGGCAAGGACTACGGGAAGCTGACGTTCGCCGAGGCGCTGGCGTTCTCCGTCAACGTGATCTTCGCCAAGATCGCCATCTTCGAGGTGGGCCCCGAGCTCCTGTCCGAGACGGCCACGGACTTCGGCTACGGCGACCCCTACGACGACTTCCCGCTTCCGGTCTCGGGAAGCGATCTCGGATATCCGGTGGAGCAGTGGGTTGATGGGAACACGGCCCAGATCTCCTTCGGCCAGGACCGCGTCTCCTCGAACGTTTTCGAGATGGCCCTCGTCGCCGCCACGGTCGCCAACGGCGGCACCATGATGG
>JALZNL010000367.1 GCA_030857715.1 Actinomycetota bacterium
GGGCTAGCTCTTGTAAGCCAAGGAAGCAGTCGGCGGACGCCTTTCACGACTTTCGAGTCGAATATCCTAGAGCCCGCTCCCGACGACTTCTTGCGTGGGCTCGGACATATCGCTGCTTCATAGGCAACAGGGAGAGGTTTCTAGAGCACTAACATCAGCGGGTGAACATTGAGACCGCCTACTCGATGATGAAGGGAAACTTCGGGGATTCCTTGCGGAGCAAGAGCGACGTGGGCAGATCAACGAGGTGCTCTGCCATAACTTGTGCATCTTGGTTCAAGTAGTGCACAAGTTGGGATAGAACCGGCGTTCTGCGCACGACATGAAACTAAACCGGTCGCTTAGAGTTCGCGACATATTTCTCCCCATCGAATATCCCAGGGAAGTAGTTCTGATTGAGTAAATCAACTGAGATCTTGCACCTACGAGCAGCGACTTGAAGAGGGCGTGAGTCATGTGCCTTCATAGAAGGCATGAACCCAATAACAACCCACGCCCGCAAGCTAGTCTACGACCTGCTCAACCTCATGCCAAGCGCCCACCAACGAGCCTCTCTCAAAACCATGCTCGCGCTTTTTCTCCGAGCTCGGGGCATGGCCCTTCCCGAACATGCCCAGCGCAAGTCCCCAAGCGCACTGAGCCGTTTCCTCAATCTCTACGATTGGCCGACCCGCGCCGCTATACGAACCCTGCGCCGGGAGGTTTCCAAGACGCTGCTCGAACGCCGCAAAGCTGGTCGGAGGCCGATCTTGAGGGCCATCGTCGATCTGACGCCTCTGGAGAAGAGCGGCGAGTTCGAGGGGCTCGGAGGTCTGGTCCGCGTCCTCAACAAGAAGCGAGGGTTGCACCTGGCGATTCTTTACGTGGAGTTGGACGGCTGGCGCATCCCCTGGGGCTTTCGCCTCTGGAGGGGCAAGGGAGGCGCTTCGCCTGGAGCGTTGGCCCTCAAGCTGCTTCGCTCACTGCCGAGGGAACTCACCGCCCGCCACGAGGTGATGGTGCTGGCCGATTCGGCCTTTTGCGGGGTGGAGTTCTTGGGTGGAGTGCGCCGGCTGGGACATCACCACGTGGTGGTAGGAGTCAGAAAGGATCGTCTTCTCGCCGACGGGACGAGATTGGATTGGATGGGTCGTCGCCGAGGAGGCGAGCGCCGGGGCGGGGAAAAAGCGTGGCTCGAAGGGCTGGAGGAGCTACCCGTCTACGTCGCCTCGTATTGGCTAAAGCGCGACGGTGGCAGAGAGCGACGCTTCGTGCTCTCGACGAGAAGGCGTTGAGCCCCAAGCACATCGTGCGTTGGGGCAAGAGGCGCTGGCGCATCGAGGGGTTCTTCAAGACCGCCAAGGGGCGTTTCAGCCTGGATCGCTTCGGACAGGGGACCAAGCTGGGGGTCTATCGGTACCTGGTATTGAGCCTGGTGGCCTACCTGCTGGCGCATTGGGGATACCTGAGCCAGGAGCGTGCGGGTCTTCCCCGGTGGGGAGAGGCGGCGCGGACGATCCTGGAGGAGGTATTGGCGGAGACGGTGATCGAGGACCTACTGGTGGAGATCGAGGAGCGAGGCGCCTTGTTGCGAAGTCACGGCATCGAGATACGAGTCGGTAGGTGCAAGATATGAGGGGATGTACTTGCGGTGGTTGGCGTTGCCGCCCCTGACGGTCAGGTTGCGCTGCTGCACCGCCCCGATGGGCGCGACCATCGCCTGCGGCGGGAAGACCCCGATGACCCCGATGACCCCTACCTTTTTGACGCACTGCGCCGCCCACACCAAACTCTGCGGAGGCGCGTCGCCGGGGTTCCAGTTGTCCCCTTGGGGGTTCGTCTCGGGCGCCACCGTATCGCGCTCCTGTTGGAACTGGCCCTCCATCGCCTCGCCCACCGGCCCCGACTGGGGGGCCTCAGCGTCGACCCCGACCGCCTCTATTACGCGGTCGACGCCGATATTGCCGGTGAGTTCCATGATCGTGCTCACCGGGTCTTCTTCGTTGTAGTTGATGACCTGGGCGCCCTGGGCGCGAGCCATTTCCAGGCGCGACTCCTCTTTATCGACCGCGAAGACATGCCCGGCGCCCATGATAAAAGCGCTCGCGATAGCGAACTGGCCGACGGGGCCGCAGCCGAAGACCGCGACCGAGTCCCCGTCGCTAACCTCCGCGAGGTCCGCGCCGAACCAGCCGGCCGGCCAGATGTCGGAGATCATGATCGCCTGCTGATCCGTGACCTGCTCGGGCAGCTTGACGCAGGTGACGGCCGCGTACGGGATGCGCGCGTACTCGGCCTGCATCCCGTGGAACGGACCCGTGGCCGCGGGGCCGCCGAAGAACGCGGTACCCGCCTGCGGGCCGTTGGGGTTGGCGTTGTCGCATTGGGCGTAGAAGCCCCCTCGACAGAACATGCAGTACCCGCAGCCGATGGTCGAGCCGACGACGACCCGGTCGCCTATTTGCAGGTTTCTCGTCTGCGGCCCGACCTCCTCGACGACGCCGACGCCCTCGTGGCCGAGGATGGTGCCAGGCTGCATGCCGGCCAGCGTGCCCCGGATCATGTGCAGGTCCGTCCCGCAGATGGCGCTGGAGGTTAGACGGATGATCGCGTCGGTCGGCTCCTGTATCTTCGGCTCCTCGACATCGTCGAGCCTTATGTCGCCTACGTCGTGGAAAACTACCGCTTTCACTAAATGTGCTCCTCTCTAAGGTCCTCTCGGGGAAAAAGTAAAGCCCCGCCGAAGCGGGGCTTTACCCTTATTTGTTGGTTGGCTAACGCGCTCTACGCGCTTCTTGCCTGCTCGGCGTGCTTGCCCTCGGAGATCTCCTCGACGAGCTTGGAGCAGAACGCCGGCAGGTCGTCGGGATTGCGGCTCGTAACGAGCCCTTGATCCGTAACGACTTCCTCATCCACCCACTCTCCGCCCGCGTTGCGGATGTCGGTCTGCAGCGTCGGGAAGGAGGTCAGCGTCCTGCCCCGTACCACGTCCGCCTCCACCAGCGTCCACGGCCCGTGGCAGATCACCCCTACCGGCTTCTGCTGCTCGAAGAACGCATGCACAAAGCTCACGGCCTCCTCGCTGCCACGCAAGTTGTCCGCGCCCACGGTGCCACCCGGCACTATGAGGGCGTCGTAGTCGTCCGGGGAGACATCCGAGAAGGTCTTCTCCACGGTAAAGGTCTCACCCGGGTTAACGTCGCTGTTCATGGTCTGGGCCTCACCGGTCTGGATGCCCACGACATCAACCTGTGCGCCAGCGTCCTCTACGGCCTTCTTCGGCTCGGTGAACTCGACCTGCTCGGTACCCACCGGGGCGAGAAGGATAGCTACCCTACGCCCTTGCAACTCATTAGCCATGCTCAACCTCCGTTACAAACGATTGCTTGCTACGTGGAGGTTGTACCCGACAGACTAGGATCTAAACGCGGTTTCACTCGCAAAATGTGTTGTTTTGCAGGAACAGCAGCAAGTGACACGAGCTACGGTTTTGAGCATAACTTCTTGCTACAGGTAGTTTGTTAATCATGTTGGCTGGCGATTCGCCGGCGTGCTGGATCAATAATTCTGAACGCCGCTGAATCCGCTTCGGACCTCCGGCAGCGAGCAGGCTTCAGG
>JALZNL010000368.1 GCA_030857715.1 Actinomycetota bacterium
GGCTGATCCGCAGGCTCGTGCAAGAAGACCCCGAGCGGGTCTGCGAAGCGCTCCACCATCACCTCGAACGGCGGCTCGAGACGATACAGTCCGCCGAACAGTCCAAGCCGCCTGATGAGTCTTACGCGAAGATATTCGACGGCGATCGCGAAGAGCAGCTCTTTGCCAAAGCCGCCCAGCGGGCGCCCAAGGCCTTCGTGACCGAACTGCTGCCCTTCATCGTAGAGTTGGCCGAGTCCCTAGCGGAGCGCCAAGGCGCTCCGCCCTACCGAGACCCGGTCTGGGGCCGCCGTTACCCCGGCGGTAGCCACTCCGCGGAAGACGCGGCGCTCGCGGCGATGACGGCCGCGCTCGGGGCCCTCGTCCGGAACGAGCCGCGAACTTTCGACCGCTTCTCGCGAAGGCTCCGCGGCTCGGACACCGAGACCGCGCAGTACCTCCTCGTCAAGGCGTACGCCTCGGGCGCGGATCGATACGCGGACGAGGCCGTCGAGTATCTGATCGAGGCGCCGAGGCGCCTGGAGACGGGCTACGCGAACGAACCGTACTGGGCGACCCGGGAATTGCTCGCCACCGCTACGCCGCACTGCTCCCCAGAAAATCTAGCGACGCTGGAAGAGCTTGTGCTCGGCTACTACTCGGAGTGGGAGCTGGACGCGGAGAGCGGGGATTGGCGGGGCCAGGCCCAGCTCACGTTGCTCGGGGGCATCGAACCGTCCAAGCTGTCTCCTGTGGCCGCCGAGCGGCTGGAGGTGTGGCGCGAGAAGTTCGGCGGAGAGGCGAGGAAGCCGTCGCCGCGGTTCCTCATTGCCAAGAACGTCGGACCGCCCATACCCGAAGAAGAGGCCCAAGCAATGACCGACGAGGAGTGGCTCGAAGCCGTGTTGCGCTTCCCGACCGGCCGGCGAACGATTGACAGTTCTTCTGATAGCAATGCCCACGATTTGTCCGGGGTGTTGGAGAAACGGGTCAAGGAGGAACCGGCGCGCTTCGCGGAACTGGTCCTTCGCTTCACAGATAGCGCGCACCGATATTACTTCGACGCCGTCCTGCGCGGCCTATCGGAGGTCGGCACAGACCCCGGGACGCTGCTGAGTGTCTGCCGACGGTGCCACGAGCTCCCGGAGCGGCCCTGCGGTCGCTGGCTGTGCGATGCCGTCGCCAGGGCGACGGATCGGGAGCTGCCGAAGCAGTTGCTGGACATCGTGGCCTGGTACGCGACGGAGGACCCCGACCCGGAGCGCGAGGTCTGGCACGCCAAGTCCCCCGGCAAGCCGGCCTACTACGGGGGCAGTCCGTTTGGGGCCGGGATAAACTCGACCCGGGGTGCGGCCGCCATGGCCGTCGCGAGCCTGGTGTGGGCGGACGCCGAACGCGTATCCGTCTTCTCCGATGCAACAGAACGCCTAGTCCAAGACCCATCCGTAGCCGTGAGGTCGTGCGCGGCCGTGACCCTCACTTCGGTGCTCAACCACGACCCCGACCTCGCCGTGGGCCTGTTCGTGCATCTCTGCGACGCAGAGGAAGCGTTGCTGGGGACCCGCCCGATCGAGGAGTTCCTCCACCGCGCCACCTCGACCCACTTCGGGCAGCTCGAGGGTATCTTGAGGAAGATGATTTACTCTGACGATACGGAAGCCGCGACGGCCGGTGCCCGGCAGGCTTGCGTGGCGTCGCTCGACGCCGACGGGGCAGGCTCGCTCGCTGAAGCGTGCCTTTCCGGCGCCGAGGCGCAGAAGGTCGGCGCGGCGCAGATCTTCGCCGCCAACCTCAACACGGCGCGGTTCCGGGCCGTCTGCGAGATGGCTTTGAGAGGGCTGTTCGGAGACGCTAGCGAGGAGGTGCGGGCAGAGGCCTCGCGGTGCTTTTTCTCTATGGAAGGGGATCAGCTAGGCGAGCACGTGGACTTGGCAGAGTCGTTCGTGGCCAGCCCGGCCTTCGCCGACAAACACCACGACTTGGTGCACGCGCTGGAAAGGACCACCGCTCGGGTGCCGGACCTTACCTGCTTGGTCTGCGAGCGCCTCTTGGAAGCCGCCGAAGGAGACCAAACGGACGTCTCGACCTTCGGTACCATCTCCGACGAAGCAGTCCAGTTGCTCCTGCGCGCCTACGGCCAGAGCCGCGATCCCGATCTGGAAACGCGATGCCTCGGCCTCTTCGACCGCATGGCGCGATTGGGCGTCTACGGGCTGGACGAGGCCCTCGGGCAGCACGAGCGGTAGCCGGAACGCCCATACCTATTCGTAGGACTAGCGCAATACGCCCGACCTCTGGCGATCCTTAAGGCGATGCCGCGCGGTGGATCCAGCAGCCCTCGCTCTCAGCATCGAAGAAGAGCACCTCGGGGCGACGAAACCCCGCACGGGAGGCGGCTCTCTTGATATCGTTCTCGATGCTGCGGCAGTGCAACTCTAGGGCTTCTTCGTCCCCATCAAGGCGCGGCCGGTACACGGATACGGCCACTTTATCCTTCCGCTTCTCGAACAACCGTTTCAGAAGATGCGTGTCTTTCTTCTTCTCGTAACTGAAGTCCCAACCATAGATGACTACGGTAGCGCCCAGGTTACCCATCACTTCGCCGTAAACCGTTCTCAGGTAGCCGCTCTTCTTAATCTTGTTCTCCTTGTCCTGCGGCCTACCCTCGCTAACGAAGAGTGGCGTTCGCCCTCCCCTCCAAGCGTTGCCGATCTGCTGCGATATGTAGTGGCTCTTGGCGAACACTTTGCGCTCTCCCTCCAATAGATTGGTGGTCAGGAGCAGGTTGCCGTGAGGGTAGAAGACGAGCGTGGGTCGCGACGCCTTGGAGCCCGAAGACAGATGCCTCGCCCAGTCCGGATCGAAGGTTCGGTCTCCTAAGAAGCAGTCCATGAACCGCCCGGGGTTCGGCCCGATCCCGGCGAGCAGCGCCCAATATACGATCAGGTCGTAGTTGAGTGAGAGCACGATCCCGAAGCGACCCATGAACCGGTAGATGGCCTGAAGTTGCTCCTCTATCTCATTGCGCTCACAATGTACTGCATGCACGGTCTTGACCAGGGCGTCCCTGACCAGTTCGTAAGCGGCCTCTGTCTCCTCTTCTTCGACCGAAAGTCGCTCGTTAACGTACCTGGCGTGCCATAGGAGGTTCAGGACCACCTCGAAATCGTCGGTCTCGAGAAGCTCGAATACCCCCTCGGCGTCGACAGGCCCCGAGGCGTGGGCGTCAGAGTCGTCCCCATTGCCATGTGCGGCGGACAGATACCCTCTTTCCCTGGCCTCTTCCTTGAGCGAGGAGTAGCGGAACTTCTCATGCACCGCAACGCTCGCGCCGTTGCCAAGCACGAGGGTATCCCAGAAGTCTTCGCTTACGTTCTGCCAATCCGAAAGCTCCACAATGTTCCCTTCCCGCCCGTCGCCCGCTACCAATAGTATCGCCTGTGCGCAAACCGATCGGGGGGAGTGGAGCAATAGGAAAGCAGCCAGCGAGAGTCAACTGTACGATCTTATCGTACGTTTCCGCTCCGTTGCTACTCGCGGTCCGTATAGGCGGAGCCGGTTGGTTTCTGCTCCCGGAGGAATACGAAGCAGCCTGCATATTTATCCAGGCTTGTAA
>JALZNL010000369.1 GCA_030857715.1 Actinomycetota bacterium
CCGGCGGAACCTCTGGAGGACGCGGTGGTTGGCCGAGGCGACGAGCACGCGGTCCGCGGCGCCCGCCTCCCGCAACACGTCCAGCACGATCTTCTCCGCGCCCGGGACGTCACGGTCTTTGATGTCGATGTTGATGGGAACCGCCGGGAACTCCTCGAAGATCTCCCGCAGCGTGGGGACCCTCTCGCCGGGGACACCAGTCGTCCCGGTGTCCAACCGACGGACGGCTTCGAGCGTCATCCCCGCCACGGCCCCGAAGCCGTCCGTCGTCCGGTCCACGGTCGCGTCGTGCATGACCACGGGGTGACCGTCGCGCGTGACGCGGACGTCGAGCTCGAGGCCCCCGGCCCCGGCCTCCAGCGCCGCCCGGAAGGACGCGAGGGTGTTCTCCGGGAACCGGACGGACGCCCCCCGGTGGCCGACGTTGACCGGCCAGCCGGCCCGGACCGGGCGTGGCCTGCCCCGGCGGAGCGCCGCGACGGCCACGCCCGCGAAGACGACCACCGCCAGCGAAACCTTCCATCTCCTCGTCATCCGCACAACTTAGCACACGGTCAGCATAAGGCCGCGTACCCACGTTGACCCCTCGATGGGCTTCTCGTATACTCTGCCGGCTGCTTTGTCGGAGTGGCGGAATTGGTAGACGCGCTAGGTTGAGGGCCTAGTGCCCGATAAGGGCGTGGGGGTTCGAGTCCCCCCTCCGACACCAGAGAGAGTCACCACCCGTGAAAACTGTGACAGGCCCCACCCTCGCCTATTTTCCGGGGTGTATAATTCCGTTTGGACTCGCCTGTTCTCCCCATCCTCCCCGGGCGAGTCCTCCTTTTTAGACGAGATGCGGGGCGTATGTGACCAGACGGTGACAGTTGGCACAGAGACTTTGCCAGTTGCTGGGAACGTCGTTGGTCCTATCTCCATCTACGTGGTGAACGTCAATTTGACTGGGATGGGAAGCACGGAAGCCACAGCGCTCGCACATGCCTTTCTTGTATACCAGACGTCTGCGCTCGGTCGCTGTTCTACGTTTAGCCATATACCTTCTCCGACTGGCCTTGCCACCTCTGTCCTTCCGCCTGTTGGCGGTCCTGATACATCGCCAGACGATGTGACCATTCTTGGAGTAGCCACCGTGCCTGATCCTCACAGAGCCGCACACCGCGCAATCGGCGGTGCGCTTCTCTTTATCCACTTGATCCAGTCGGTGACGCCACTGTCCCATGCCCTAACTATAGGGATGGATCAGTGCATGACTACGCCCGGGCGAGTCCTTTTCTGTGCCAGGGTGTTGCCAGGGGTGTGACGTGAAGCAAGAGCCTTCCGGCTTACTATTCCGGCGGGTTTTTTATCTCACAGTCCTTGATCACGTCCTGCCCGCGGACGAAGTGGACGGTATCCTCACCGTCACCGCAGTAGAGAATGTCTCGCGCTCCGTCGTTCGCCTGTTTGTGGGTGCCCCCGCGTACCAGGTCGTTTCCCGGACCTCCCATGACCGTGTCGGTGCCGGTACTACCTTTGACCGTGTCGGTGCCTTCGCCTCCGTTGACGCGGTCATTGCCTCTGTCGCCGAAGAGCCGATCATCGCCCTCGTATCCGAGGATCTTGTCGTTGCCAGCCCCGGCGCGAACCGTATCCGGGCCGGCGCTGCCGTATATGGTGTCGGATCTACTGGTGCCTATACATTCGCCACCGGTGCAGTTCTTCGTCGCGGCGAGGGCCACACCTGCGACCGTAAGCGTAGACACCAACACGAGCACGAAAAGCATTACAGGCCTTCTCAAGAAGCCCTCCTTTGGTTTGGTGACTGCTATCTACGTTCGGTCAGGCGACTTCTCGCGAGCGCTAACCCAGGAAGAACAGGACGATGCCGGTCAGGGCGAAGAGGCAGACCACGATGACGGTGAGCCTCGTCAGGTTCTTCTCCATGATCGTGGTGCCGGAGAAGGTCCCGCCGAGGCCGCCGCCGAAGGTGGAAGACAGGCCGCCGCCCTTGCCCGAGTGCAGCAGTATCATGCCGACGAGGGCGCCGCAGAAGATTATGTGGAAGAAAGCAACTAGGTAGAACATCAGGCCATTAGATTATCACACGCTGGGAGGCAAGCGGTCCTACGCTCCGTCGGAGTTCGAGCCCTCCGCGCCCTCGACGAGCTGCACGAACGAGTCCACTTCGAGGCTCGCCCCGCCGACGAGGGCGCCGTCCACGTCTTCCTGGGCCATGATCTCGGCGACGTTGGCCGGCTTGACGGACCCACCGTAGAGGATGCGCACGCCGTCCGCGAAGTCCCCGCCACGCTCCTCCCGCAAGAGCTCCCTTATGCGGCCGATAGCGTCCTGGGCGTCGTCGGGCGTGGCGGTATCCCCCGTGCCGATGGCCCAGATGGGCTCGTAGGCGAAGACGAGGCTCTCACCGCCGACCTCCCCGAGCTCTTCGAGCACGCGCCGGACCTGGCCCGAGACCTTCTCCCACATACCACCCGCGTCGCGCTCTTCCTTTGTCTCGCCCACGCAGACCACCGGGAGCAGATCCGCGTCCACGGCGCGTTTAGTCTTGCGGGCGACCAGCTCGTCGGTCTCGCCGAAGATCTCGCGCCGCTCGGAGTGCCCGACGAGTACGGCGCGCGCCTGCACGTCTTCGAGCATCGGGACCGAGATCTCGCCGGTGAAGGCTCCCGAGTCCTCGTGGTAGAAGTTCTGGGCGCCGGCGATCACGGCCGAGTCTTCGGCCATCCTGCCGACCTCGTGCAGGCAGGTGAACGGCACGAAGACCGCGACGTCCACCCCTTCGGCGTCCGCGGCCCGCGGCAGCAGGGCGGCCGTGTAGTTCTGGGCCTCCGTCACAGTCTTGTTCATCTTCCAATTCGCGGCCATCATCGGGCGTCGCGCCATGGGTTACGCTCCCCTCTCGTGGGTCTTATTTCTCCGGCAGGACGGCGACGCCGGGCAACTCCTTGCCCTCGACGTACTCAAGGGAGGCGCCGCCGCCGGTCGAAATGTGGCTCATCCTGTCGTCGAGGCCGAGCTTGTTTACCGCGGCGACCGAGTCGCCGCCCCCGATCACGCTGGTCGCGCCCCCGCCGCTCGCCTCGGCGACGGCCTTCGCGACCCCCTCCGTTCCCTTAGCGAAGGCGTCGATCTCGAAGACGCCCATCGGACCGTTCCAGAAGATCGTCCTGGCGCCGGAGATCTTCCCCCGGAAGGCCTCGACGCTCTCCGGCCCGATGTCCAGCCCCATCTTGCCTGACGGGATGGCGTCAACCCCGACCGTCTCGGTCTCGGCGCCCTCCTCCATCTCGTCGGCGACCACGACGTCCACCGGCAAGACGAGCCTCTCCCCCGCCGCGTCCATGAGACGTTTGGCCTCCTCCAAGTAATCGTCCTCGACGAGGGAGTTGCCGATCTCGTGCCCTTGCGACTTGAAGAACGTGAAGCACATCGCCCCGCCGACGAGCAGCGAGTCGGCCACGCCGAGCAGGCTCTCTATGACCCCGAGCTTGTCCGAGACCTTGGCCCCGCCGAGGATGGCGACGAACGGGCGCTGCGGGTCCTTCAAGACGCCGTCGAGGTAGTCGATCTCCGCCTCCATCAACAACCC
>JALZNL010000370.1 GCA_030857715.1 Actinomycetota bacterium
CAACACCTCATACCGACACTTCGTCCGAGAGACCCGGTCGGAACAGACGGGCCAGAAGCTAAAACCTGAGACCTGAAGCCTGAAACCTACCTATTCCCCGTCCGGGTTGATGTCCCGTTCGAGGTACTGGCGCATGGCGTCCTCTATGCGTTGCCCGGTGACGAGGAAGACGGTGCTGCCGCCGATGTCCACGCCGTGGTCGGCGATGCGTTCGAGGTAGTGGACCATGAGGGCGGCCCGCATCCGCCACTCCGGGGCGCCGGCGCCGGTATCGGAGGGGTTTGCTATGAGGTTCATCGCCTCCGAGTAGAGGAGGTCGACCTTGTCGTCCTTGGCCTGAAGGTCGCGGGCGCGGTCTATGTCCCGGTTCTCGAAGATGTCGAGGCCCTCGTTGAAGATGTTTCGCGCCGTGCGGGCCATCTCCACCAGGGAGGCTTCGAGGTCCTCGTCCCGCTCGGCGCCGGCCGTCTCGGCCAGGGCGTGGCAGATGTGCTCCGAGAGGGCGCCCGAGCGCACCAGGTGGTTCGTCACGGACTGCACCGTGTACAGGAGCCTGAGGTCCCTGGCGACCGGCGCCTGGCGAGCCTGCAGGATCATGGAATCACGTTCGAGCTCCGCCCCGCGCGCCTTGTACCGAACGTCCACCCCGAGCTCGCTCGTGGCGAGGTCCTCGTCCCGCGTCTCCATCGCCTTGACCATGTTCTCCAGCGAACCTCCGACCTCCTTGCCCAGGCCGAGGACGTCGCCTACAAGGTTGTCGAGCTCCTGCTGAAAGCTCTCCCTGGGCATCGTCTAGCCGAACCGGCCGGTGACGTAATCCTCCGTCTCCTTGCGATCGGGGTTCGAGAAGATCTTCTCCGTCTCGTCGAACTCCCACAGGCGACCAGGATCCCCCATGTTCACGATGTAGAAGAAGCCCGTGTAATCCGAGATGCGAGCGGCCTGCTGCATGTTGTGCGTGACGATCACGACCGTGTACTGCTTCTTCAGCTCGGACATGGTGTCCTCGATCTTCTGGGTCGAGACCGGGTCCAGCGCGGAAGCAGGCTCGTCCATCAGGATGACCTCGGGCTCCACCGCGAGCGTCCGCGCTATGCACAGGCGCTGTTGCTGGCCGCCGGAGAGGCCGAAGCCGCTCTCTTTCAGGCGGTCCTTCACCTCGTCCCACAGAGCGGCCTGGCGCAGGGAGCGCTCCACCAGATCGTCCATGTCGCCCTTGAAGCCGTTTATTCGGGCGCCCCAGGCGACGTTCTCGTAGATGGACTTGGAGAACGGGTTCGGCTTCTGGAAGACCATCCCGATGCGGCGCCGGATGTTTACCGGGTCCACGTTCTTCGCGTAGATGTCCTGGTCCCCGAGCGTGACGCAACCCTCAGCCCGGGCCCCGGGCACGACCTCATGCATCCGGTTCAGGCAGCGGATGTACGTGCTCTTGCCGCAGCCCGACGGTCCGATGAGTGCCGTGACCTTGTTTGCCTGGATACTCATGCTCACGTCTGCGACGGCCTTGAATGACCCGTAGTACGCGGAGAGGTTCTCGATGCCCATGCCGACCATGCCCGTCGGCTCCTGCGAAGATGCCACTTCCTCCTTCACTTTCGGCCTGCTCGTCCCGAGCTTGGAGAGAGGCTTCCGGCTCTTGGTCTTTTCGGGTTCCACTGTCTCGCTCCGCCCTTCCTTGGGAGTGCCTGCACTTCTCAACTAGCCCTTTGCTGACTGTTGCGCAGCCAGATCGCGAACGCGTTAGTCGCCAGCAGCACCGCCATCAGCACTATGATGCCGGCGGCGGCCAGCACCTGGAACTCTTCCTGCGGACGATTGATCCAGTCGTAGATCTGGATAGGGAGCGCGCCGAATTGGTCCCGCGGCCCCATGGGCGTGAAGGTTATGTAGAGCGACGCACCGACCACGATCAGGGGCGCCGCCTCGCCGATGGCGCGGGAGAGCGCGAGAATAGTGCCGGTGACGGCCCCGGGTATCGCCATCGGCAGCAGGTGGCTGCGGATGATCTCCCAGCGTGTCGCCCCGAGGGCGTAGCCCCCCTCGCGCACCGCCTTCGGGATCGCGCGCAGCGCCTCTCGGCTGGCGATGATGATGACTGGCAGGATCAGGAGGCTGAGCGTCAGGGCGCCCGAGATGATGCTGCTACCCCCGGTCAGGGGCCGCATGATCTCCACGAAGAGGCCCAAGCCCAGAAGACCGTAGATGATCGAGGGCACCCCCGCGAGGTTCGAGATGTTGATCTCGACGATGCGGGTCAGCCAGTTGTCGGTGGCGTATTCCTCGAGGTAGATGGCGGCCCCTATGCCGAGCGGCACGCTCACGAGGGCCGTGATCCCGAGCAGCCACAGGGAGCCGAGCAGGGCGGGCCAGACGCCCGAGTCGGCCGCGTCGGAGGAGGGATAGTCACGGATGAACTCCAGGCTCAACGCCGGAAGCCCGTCGCGCAGCACGTCGACCATGAGGACGCCCAGCACGACGAGCCCGACCATGGTCGCGACGAACACGAGCACCGAGAACGCCCGGTCGAGGGCGTGTCGGAAAGAGGTCGAGGCTTGGAAGTCCGATTCCCCGCCCGGTGTCCCCCTCTGTTTTGTGCGTGCGTCCTGCTGTGTCATTAGTAGGTCTCCCTGAATCGCCTTACGAACCAGTAGCTGACCAGGTTCAACACCAGGGTCATGAGGAACAGCGTCATCCCGATGGCGAAGATCGTCAGGTATACGGGCGACCCCCTCTCCGTCTCCCCCGAGGCCACGGAAACTATGAACGCCGTCATGGCTTGTGCCGACTTCAGGGGGTTGTCCGCGTACTGTGCCAGGGAGCCCGAGACGATCACGAGGATCATGGTCTCCCCCACCGCACGCGAGAGGCCGAGCACGACCGATGCCACGATGCCCGAGAGCGCCGCCGGCACGACCACCTTCGTCGCCGTCTCGCGCTTGGTGGCCCCGAGCGCGTAGGCCCCCTCGCGCAAAGAACGCGGGACCGCGTAAATGGCATCCTCGCTGATGGAGGCTATGGTGGGGAGGATCATAATCCCCATGATGAGCCCCGCGGCGAGCAAGTTGAAGACCTCGATGCTCGGGAAGAGGGTGCTCTTCAAGAACGGCGTCAAGAACGTGAGCGCGAAGTAACCGTAGACGACCGTCGGCACGCCAGCGAGTATCTCGAGGGCCGGCTTGAGCCAGCCTCTCAGGCGCCGCGAGGCGTACTCGCTGAGGAAGATGGCGGCCAGAATCCCAATAGGGACCGCCACGAGGAGGGCTATGAGCGTTGCCATCAGCGTGGCGCTGGCGAGCACCGTGATGCCGTAGCGCGGCGGCTCGAAGGCCGGCGACCAACGCGTGTCCGTGAAGAACTCCACGATGGAGACCTCGCGGAAAAATCCTATTGTCTCGAAGATCAGGACCAGGACTATGCCGATGGTGGTCAATACAGAGAGGTAAGCACACGCCCCGAACACGCCTTTGACGATCCGCTCTCGCCATTCTCTCGCGCGGCTCTTCCGCTGCCACACCCCGGCCCCGGAGCGCTCTCTGCCTGTGGACTCTACCGCCACTGCCTGCCAGACCTCCAGTAGTCG
>JALZNL010000371.1 GCA_030857715.1 Actinomycetota bacterium
CTGGGATTCTCCCTTCTTGCCAAGAGACCGCCAGCCGAGCGTGATCCTTCTTAAGGATCAGGTGGGGTTCGATCTCCCTCAGGAACTTTACGGCCCTTGCACTTGCGACTTGCCAACTCATACCTACCTTACCGGAGCGAGTCGGAAATTCGCCGATACAGCCACCGTAACGAGCGACCAACCTTTCGAAAGGCCACGAAGAGAGATCGGTCTTGTTCTGGCGTATTTGCACCCGGAGATGGAAACCCGTCTGGACCCCACCGTTAACATGATGGTACACACCGATGGAACCTTCGCCATCGAAGAAACCGGCGACGTAGGATAGATCTATTATCTTCTCTTCCTTTTTCCTCCTTGATCCATCCTCACGATCTTAGGTGTAAAGGAACCAATTATCTCTACCAAATCGGACTGAAACCCGACAACTTGGCTCAGATCTTTGTAGGCCATGGGCGCCTCGTCCAGGGAGCCGCCGACGAGGGTGATGCCGCGCTCCGCCAGGTACTCCCTCCAGCGCCCCTCGGAGAGGGTCTTGAAGGCCCGGGTGCGGCTCATGCGCCTGCCGGCGCCGTGGGCGGCGGAGTTTATGGAGTGCTCGTTGCCCCTACCGCGCACGACGTATCCAGGGTCTCCCATGGAGCCTGGGATCACACCCATGACCCCCCGCCCGGCCGGCGTCGCGCCCTTGCGGTGGACCAACACCTCTTTGCCGTCCCACTCTTCCCTCCAGAGAAAATTGTGGTGGTTCTCCACCCTACTCAGGATCTCTTCGCCAAGGGCACGCGAGATTTTGTCGTGAATGACGGCGTGGTTGGCGGAGGCGTAGCGGCCGGCGAGCTGCATGGAGAGCCAGTACTCCTCCCCCTCCTCGCTCGTCAGGTCGAGCCAGGCGAGGTCGGCGACGCTTTTGTCCAGCTCCGGGTGCTTCTCTTTGGCTACCTTTGAGTAGCGGTTGGCGATCTTGAACCCCACCCCCCGGCTCCCCGAGTGCGAGAGCAGCGCCAGGTACTTCCGACCCGCCACGAACGCACCTCCGGCCTCTTCCTCGATCTCGCCGAGGGCCTCGAAGATGCCCCATTCCACGAAATGGTTGCCCGACCCGGAGGTGCCGAGCTGCGCCCGACCCGTGTCCTTCAATCCCCGAAGGAAAGACGTGGCCTCCCACGCGGGGTCGTCGAGGACCTCGTGCTCGGGCCGGCGGCCCTCCTTGTACTTCGAACCAGCCCCGAAGTTGGTGTTGCGGAGCAGCACCTCGGTGAGGCCGTCCCTCCGGTCCTCGATAAGATCGGACGACACATCGTATACGGATAAACGCATGCGGCAGGCGATATCTACGCCGACGGCCCAGGGGATGACGGCGCCTTCGGTGGCGAGGACGCCGCCTACGGGGAGGCCGTAGCCGAGGTGGGCGTCGGGCATGAGGGCGCCGCCGACGGAGACGGGGAGGCGCATGGCGTTGTTCATCTGGTCGGTCGTGCCGGGTTCGATGAGGTCCGCGCCCCAGACGCCGTAGGGCCGCGGTTCGTCCCGCAGCTCGTGCTCCGACGCCCTGGACGCAGCGTCCCGGAGCTTCAGCAACTCGCGGGCGAGGGGTTCGAGGGCTGGGTCCGTGGCCGCGTCGGGGGCGGCGCGGGTCTTCTCCAGTTCGCGGAGGATGGAGTCTTCGTCCATACCGGCCGCGCGCAGCCTCTTTGCGGCGGCGAGGGCGAGGCCGATGGTCGGGCCTTCGGGCCAGCCGTTTTCGATCAGGTCCCTGCCGGTAACCATCACCCTCCTTTGCCCTTCAGGTTTCCTTATACGCGCCGAACAGCGAAGCCCCGGCGGCGGCCACGGTGACGAGACCGACGGCGGCGACGGCGCGGAGATCCAGCAGCTCGCCGAGGACCAGAAAGCCGACGAGGGCGGCGACGGCCGGCTCCAGGCTCATCAAGACGCCGAAGACCCGGGTGGGGAGCTTGCGCAGGGCTTCGAGTTCCAGGGAGTAAGGAATGGCGGAGGAGAGGATCGCCACGCCGAGGCCCATGAGCAGGAGCTTCGGGTCGAGCAGGGCGTACCCGCCGTCGGCGATGCCGATGGGCAGAAGGACTAGCGTGCCGACGCACAACGAGATCACGAGCCCTGTCCCGCCCGGGAACGCGCCCCCGACCCTGGCGCTGAGGAGTATGTAGGATGCCCAGAAGACCCCGGCGAGCAGCGCGAACGCGACGCCCGCGGGGTCCAGGTCCGTCGCCCCAAGCACCTTCAGGGGTGCGAGCAGGAGTACGCCCGTGGCTGCGAGCACGACCCAGAGCCCGTCCAGCAGGCGCCGGGATCCCGCAACGGCGACGCCGAGCGGCCCGACGAACTCCAGCGTCACGGCCACCCCGAGCGGAATCCGGTCGATGGCGAGGTAGAGGGAGAGGTTCATCGCGGCCAGCGCGAGCCCGAAGACGACGGCGAGCCCGTAGTCGGCCCGGGCGTAGCCGCCGAGCTTCGGACGCCACAACAGGAGCAAGACGAGCGCGGCCAGCGAGATCCTGAGCAGCACCGTCCCGCCGGGGCCTAACGAGTCGAAGAGCCCCTTGGCGATGGCCGCCCCGAGCTGCACCGATCCTATCGAGAACAGCACCAGGCCCGTCGGCGGGATGCCGCGCGACCGCTTGGCGGGCTCGCGCGCGGATGGTACTTCCTTCTGCAAAGCGGGTCGGGCCTTCCGGGTCGCGTCCGTAAGGCGGACAGTCTAGCACCCGCGCCGGCCCGTCCCGGTGCAACGATCCTCCCCGATGGGTACGTATGCCCGCACACGAAGAAAGGAGAGCCGATGACCAACTGGCCGAGCGAACCGCAGGGCGAGGCGGAGCCCATCAACTGGGCGTGCACGAACTGCGGCTACCGCGTCGAGGGCAAGCCTCCCCCGGAGAAGTGCCCCGAATGCGGCGAGGACAAGGAGATGTTCGACGAGGTGCCGGTTCCGGGGTTCTAGGCATCAGTGCGTGGCGGGGGCCCATCGCCGGTGGCGTCCCGGTTGTGCGTGGTCCATCCGTTCGCTAGTGTGCGGGGGTGGATATCGCGACGCTGGCCCAAGTCGTCACTTCGGTGACCAATACGCTCTTCGTGATCGTGCTGGCGGTGGGCTACTACTTCACGTGGCGCGTCAGCCAGCAGACGCTCGGGGAGATGCGGGAGCAGCGCACGGCGATGGGCCGGCCGCTGGTCATCGTGCAGGAGGACTACGACGATCTGCCGGAGCTCGACGTGGCGATACGCAACGTCAGCGGGGGGGGCGGCCAGGGACATAACCTTCGAGTTCTCGGCGCCCCTGGAGAACTCCGGCGGCTTCGTCATCTCGGATCTGCCGTACTTCAGGGACGGACTGGACTTTCTGCCGCCGCACGGCGAGCTCAGCTGCTACTGGGACGACCTGAACGCCCTGATCCCCTTCCTCGAAGCGCGGAACCTCAGCGGCGGCATCACCGTGATCGTCCGCTACAAGGACCTCTCGGGCGCCCCCTACGAGAGCCGGTGGCGCCTGAACCCGTTCCTCTACAAAGACACCCGCCTCGTCCGCCGCAAGAGCATGGGCGACCTTGTCAGGGCC
>JALZNL010000372.1 GCA_030857715.1 Actinomycetota bacterium
GCCGCGGGTGGCTCAAGGAAGCAGGGAGATGGTGCCTTCCGCGGCCACCACGCCGAAATGGCGCAGATCGAGGGTCAATACCTTGCCGCCGTTGCGCTCGGCGCAGGAGATCACGCTCGCGTCCGCGAACCCGAGCGGCAAATCCTCGTAACGTCGGACGAGATCTCCGACCCTACCGAGATCCTCCTCGCCACACTCCAGGACGAACCTGCCGGTTTCGAGATCCGACACGAAGGCGGTGAGGACATCTAGACCCAGGCGACGTTCGATCATGTACGCGATTTCGGCCAGTATCCCGGCCGGTACGAGGTACGGACCCACATCTTCTACGAAAGCCGCCCGTACCTGCTCGTGACTTCGATCTCTACGATTGAGCAACGCGAACAGACCCGAAGTGTCGAGCGTGATCAGGCCTTGCTCCATTGATCGTGCAGCCAGTCTTCGGAGTCCGCGCCGGAGAGCTCTTCGTCTTCGCCGAGGCCCACCGAGAGCGGCAAACGACGCTCCTGACGCCCCAGATACTCTTCTAGCGCCCTCCGCAATACGTCCGCCTGCGGCTTCTTCTCGACGCGCGCAGCATCCCTGAGTGCCCGGTGTAGCTCGGGAGATAGATATATCGTAGTCTTCTCCATCATGTCGAAGCAATATACCATACGCCATACAAAACTAATTCACTATGGTTCCGCGAAGCGGCCGCGCACTACGCCTCCGAGATAAGCGTAGAGGAGCCCCCACGTAGAAGCAGGGGCTCGGGGAAGCTGCTCCGGTACGGGCCAGTCAGCCGGTCAACTCGACCGGGTTGATCGCGCCCCCTGAAACCTGATGCCTGATACCTGAAGCCTCCTGGTCAATCCTCCGGTATCTCGTCGTAGACCATCTTCAGGTCCATGCCCTGGGCGCGGCGGACGAGGCGGGAGATTAGGTAGATGGCGATGGCGAGGACGTACATGATGCTCAGGTAGAGGAACGACGACGGGTCGTTGATGCCGTAGACGTCGTTGGTGATCCACTGGTAGAGGCAGAAGGCCAGGAAGAGGCCGAAGGCGGTCGCCGACACCGTGATCAGGGGTATGCCGAGGATGTTGTAGCGGGCTATCGGCGAGGCGTTGTAGATCTCGGGCTTGCGCCAGGGCAGTATCGCCGCCGCTATCGTGGATCCGAAGAACGTCATCGCGATGACCAGCGTGGCGTTGAGCGTCCAGGTGGCGAAGTTCTCCCCGTAGGCGTAGAAGTAGCTGATCGGGATCGACGGTATGAGCATGAGCAGCAGCGCCACGTAGGGCACGCCGCTGCGGGTGGTCTTGGCGACCGCCTCCGGGAGCACCCGGTCGAAGGCGGTGGCGAATACGACGCGCGTGGAGGACATAAAGACCGACCCGACCCACCCGAAGAACCAGAGGGACATAAGCGCTATGAGGATGACCTGCAGAATCGGGTTTCCGAGCAGGAATGAGGCGAGCAGGGCGGGGTAGGGCCAGGCGGAGATCGGGCCCTCGCCGGCCCAGAAGGCGGCGTTCGCGCCGTAGTAGAAGTCCCAGCCGAACGTCTTGGCGAAGAGGAGGAGCATGACGACGGCCGTCACGGAGGTCAGGACCAGCGCCCCGCCCATCGCGTAGATGTTCCTGCGGAAGTCCGAGGCGCCCCGGACCTCGCCGTAGAGCGTCGCGCCCCAGTTGGAGAACAGGTTGAAGAAGGCCAAAAACGGGATCAAGAGCAGGGTAGGGAAGGCCGCCGAGTCGGTCGGGAGGCCGCCGGCCTGCTCGCCGGCCTGGATCGTCTGCTGGTAGGCGTTCCCGCCGGCGCCGAGCATACTGCTCGCCTCGCTATTGAAGGCGGAGACAAAGTCCGCGCGGGAGCTGACGAGAAGGATTATCAGCATGATGGCGAGCCCGGCGAGGCCGCCGTAGAAGCAGAACTTCTGAACGCGGGCGTAGGATCGCATCCCGAGCGAGATCAGGGCGGAGGCCAGGAACGCGACGATCATCGAGGCGGTAAAGATGCCGGCCGACGACCCGAAGAAGGTCGCCACCCCGGTCAAGCCGAGGATGGCCGAGAGCGGGACGAAGACCTCTTTTACGAGGATGTCCGCGTAGATCGGGACCCAGTGCCAGAGGATGAACCACCAGCCCGTCACCGCGAGGACGAAGCCGATCCCGCCCCCGAGTATCCGGCTCATCCACACATAGTCGCCACCGGCCCTCGGCATCACGGCTATGAGGGCGGCGTAGGTGACGGCCTGGAAGATGAGGTACAGGCCGGCCAGGATTATGGCCGGAATCAGCGCCCCGTCCGGGACGAAGGGCGCGTAGGAGAGGATGAAGAGGCCGAGCGTTATGAGGTTGATGGAGAACGTCGCGTAGATGAAAGCGTCCCACACGGACCAGCCGCGCAACAGCCCGGTCGCCTTTCTCTGGAATAAATCGCCCGTACTAGACGCCGTGGTGTTGCTGGCCATGTATCTCCTCCTCTATCCGCTGGTGAGTACGAACCGCTTGACCTTCTTGCCGCCGTCGAGATCGACGACCGCCCCCAGGAGCTGCCCCTGCTCGTAGGAGCTCCCAGGGTTGATGCACAGCGTGCGCCCGATGCGGGTGTTGCCCCGCGCCTCGTGGATGTGCCCGTGCAACGCGAGCGCCGGCTGCCCCTCTTCGATGGCCTCCCTGACCGCGGTCGATCCGACGGGGACCGTCGAGCGGCCCGCGTCTTTGGGACGCATATCTTCTGTGATCTCCGGCGCTTCGTCGAGGCCGGATTGGTGCGGCGGGCAGTGGAAATTGTAGACGGTCTGCTCGGGCGACGCCGTTACCTGGGAGGTCATCTCCTGGAGGCGTTTCTTGAGGTCGGGCTCGTCCTCTTCGCGGTAGGTGTCCCACGGGGTCCGGTTGGCCCAGCCGGTCGAGACCATCTGGAAGTCCCCGAACTCGACGACCTTGCCCTCGGCGAGGTGTACGCCCCTGGCGTTCGCGATTATTTCATCGACCTCGAACTGGTCGTCGTTGCCGGGGCTGACGTAGCACTCGATGCCGGTGCCGGCCAGCTTCTCCTCGGCCATCCGCATCCAGCGCTCCACGGTGCCGAGCATCTCCTCGTGGAAGTACTTGTCGCGCAGCTTCTCGTCGGCTTCGAGCTCGGACATCTCGTCCGGGGTGGTACGGAACGGGTAGTAGCCGCGCCGGCGGACGGAGTCCTCGAACTCCTTTACCTCGTCCTCGCTCGTGAAGTCCCGCCGGTTTTCCAGGAGGGTGGCGTGCCAGTTCCCCTTGCCCGACTCCACGATGGGGACGAGCGCTTTTCCGGTCATGTCGCCGCCGAGGACTATGACCTTCGCCTCGTAGTGCTTGCCTGAGTTCAGGAACTTTTTCCAGCAGGTCTCCGAGCCATGGATGTCCGTTGCGAAGAAGATCCTGGTGTCAGGTCCCCTGGAGAATAGCCTGGATATCATGGTCCCCCCTCTACTTCCTCTGGCAGGTCGTACCAACGCTTTCTGTCCCCGATCTTCGCCCGCATCCTCCACCCGAAGGGCTTGGGCTCCTCTTCTATGCGCTCCTGCAGCTTCTCGACGCCCCGGTTGACG
>JALZNL010000373.1 GCA_030857715.1 Actinomycetota bacterium
CGGCTGTCTCCTCCGCGTCGAAGATCCGGGTCATGAGACCGCCTCGAACGGTGGGGCGAACTCGAACTTCCCGACCACCCCCGAGAGGGCGCCCGGCACGAGCTCCAGCGCCATGAAGGCCTCTCCAGAGTACGCGGACGACAGGTTCCCTGCCCGTTCGGCCGAAAAGCCGAAGCGGGGGTAGTAGTTGGGATGGCCGAGCAGGACGACGATGCGGTGGCCCGCGTGCGCGCAGCGGTCGAGGGCTTCCCCGATCAACGCGGAGCCTACGCCCCGCCCCTGGCGCTCCGGGATCACGCCGATAGGCCCGAGGGCGAGGGCTCCTACCTCGCCTCCTGCCGTCCGGATCACGGCCTCGCTGAACATGACGTGGCCGATGAGCCGTCCCTCTTCCTCCGCCACCAGCGACAACCTGGCGTGCCCTCCGTCACGCAGATCGTCCACGAGGCGCGCCTCGGCTTCTCTGCCGAATGCCCTGCGGTTCGCGTCCCTGACCCCGGGCACGTCCCCGGCCTCCTCAGTTCTGATCTCTACGCTCACCGCAGGCGCGCCGGGGAGAAGAGGCCCACGGGGTGGCGGGTCCCGCCCTCGACGGCGAGGTCGGCCAGGATCTCGCCGATCACGCTGCAGAACTTGTACCCGTGCCCCGAGAAGCCGGCGGCGACGAGCACCTGCGGGTAGTCCGGGTGCGCGGAGACGACGAAGTGCTGGTCTGGGGTGTTGGTGTACATGCAGGTTTTGGCCTCGACGAGCTCGCCGTCCATGGCCGGGACGTGCCGGCCCAGGTAGCTGCGGATAAAGTCCACCTCGTCGTCGTGGACCACGCGGTCTATGGTGTTCGGGTCGGTCGGGGTGCCGTCGGCCCGGAAGAACGCGGCTTTTACGGTGTTCGCGCCGTCTACGGCGGGGAAGCTGTAGAACATGTTGCCGTCGTCGGGCTCGTAGATCCAGATCGGGAGTAGGTCCGGCGCGAAAGCCTGGATTCCTCCCCGGGGACGGAACCAGAACAGGATCTGGCGCGTCACCCCAAGCGGGAGCCCGAGGTCCGAGAGCAACTCACCCGCCCACGCCCCGGCCGACACGACCAGGCGCTCGGCCTCGTAGACGCCGCCCTCCGTACGCACCCGCACGCCCGACCCCGTCGCCTCCCAGGAGAGGACCGGCTCCCCGAAGCGCAACTCCGCGCCCAGGGCGGCGGCCCGGTCGAGGTGCGTCCTGAGGGCTGCCTCCGGCCGCACGAAGCCGGCCCGCTTCTCGAAGAGGGCGACGGTCTCCGGGCCTGGTTCGAAGACGGGGAAACGGCGTTTCAGTTCAGAGGAGTCGAGCATCTCGTAGGGCAGGCCGTGCTCGTCGGCGCTGGCGACGCTGCCGGAGACCAGCTCGCCGTCTTCGGGCCCGATCATGAGCCCCCCGCAGAGCGTCACGAGGTCCTCGCCGGTCTCCTCTTCCAATTCTTCCCACAGCTCGTAGGCCCGGAAGAGGAGCGGCACGTACTCCGCGCCCTCGAAGTACGCCTGGCGGATGATGCGCGACTCGCCGTGGCTGGAGCCCTTGTCGTGCGCGGGGGCGTGACGCTCCAGCCCGAGCACCTTCTTGCCCCGGGAGGCCAGGTGGTACGCGGCGGCGCTCCCCATCCCGCCGAGGCCGGCGACTATCGCGTCGTACACTTCAGGCGTCTCTCCACACTTCGACCCGCATGACGTCGAAGTGGTGATCGTAGGACCAGACGGGCATACCGAGCCGCCTGCCCAGAACGGCCGTAACGGCGTCGAACATGCTCAAGCGCTGATCCGGATAGTCCAAGACGAGGTCCGACGCGGCCTCGTAGTCCCGGATGGAGGGGTTCAAGAGCGAGGCCCGGTCGCGTATCTCTTCGAGCCAACTGCGGGCCCTATCGACGCCAAGCCTGTGCAGGATTAGGGAGTAGCTCTCGCACAGGATGGGGTAGGACACGACCACGGAGAGGCGCTCCGAGTTCAGGCGCGCCACGTCCTCCCTGGCCCGACCGAACCTGTTGTCCCGCGGGTCTACCACGGCGTAGAGCGGACCCGTGTCGGCGAGCACCGCGTGCCTCACTGTTCCGCGGACTCTGCGAAGTACCTGTCGTGGTTCTCGCTGATGTCGCCCGCCCCGCTGTCCTCCTCGGCCGGCGTAATGTCGAATGGCCGGAACGGCCGATCAAACAAGAACCCCCGACGCTCAAGGTACTCCTTGAGCGCCGCTTGTGTGACCGAGGTGAGCGCCGGCGGCACGTCCTGGGCACGCTGGTAGGCTTCGAGCGCGGCTTCGAGGTCATCGGGTAGGGTTATGGTGGCGCGTTTCATTCCGGTATTCTACCAATCCGCGGTGATTGTGGTGAAGGTGGTGATGCGCCATGCTCTCAATCCGGCAGGGTGAAGTCGAGGTCGGCTGGGAGGTCGGCGACGTCCATCTGGGCCTTCTGGAGCCGGCCCGCGTAGTCCCAGTTCATGGACTGCCAGCGGGTGAACTGGTCGATGACCCAGATGCCCGACAGGCGGCTGCCGTTGCCGCTCTTGCCGTTGCCCCCGAAGGGCAGGTGGGCCTCCGCGCCGCTCGTGGAGTTGTTGACCGAGAGCATCCCGGCCCGGTTGCCCTCCCTGAAGCGCAGGGCGTTGGCGGCGTCTCGGGTGTAGATGGCAGCAGACAGGCCGTAGCCGTGGGAGTTACTGAGATCGACCGCCTCGTCAAAATGGGAGAACTTCGCCACCCCGACGAGCGGACCGAAGGTCTCGGTGTTGAAGATCTCGTCTTCCGTCGTTACGCCGCTGACGAGCGCCGGGTGGCAGAAGAAGCCCGCTTCGGGGTCGCCGACGAAGTTTTCGCGGGGGTTGTGGTGCGTGATGCGGCCGGTTCCGGTGGAGCCGTGGACGGTGTGGTGGTCTTCTATCATGTCCAGGAAGCTGACGAAGCGGTCGGCGAACCGTTCACTGAGCATCGGTCCGTAGAGCACGTCGTCGGCCATCGGGTCGCCGATCGCGGCCTCCTCGACCCTCTTCGTGAGCCTGGAGACGAACTCGTCGTGGACGGACTCGTGGACGATGGCGGTCCCGAGGGAGGTGCAGCGCTGGCCTGCGGTGCCGAAGCCGCTGAAGAGGGCTCCCTCGACCGCGAGGTCCAGGTCCGCGTCAGGCATCACGACCAGCGGGTTCTTGCCGCCCAGTTCCAGGCAAGGGGACTGGAGGTGCCGGCCGCAGAGCGCGCCGATCTCGCGCCCCACCTCGGAGGAGCCGGTGAAGCCCACCTTGTCCACGAGCCCTTCGTCCAGGGCCTTCTCCAGGCCTTCGAAAGCTGCCGGACCCTCGCACTGGACGACGTTCAGGACGCCGTCGGGGAGGCCGCCGGCCTGGAAGAGTTTGGCGAGGGCGTCGCCGACGGCGGGGGAATATTCGGCGGGTTTCCATACCACCGTGTTGCCGCAGGTGAGGGCCGGGATCAGGTACCACGAAGGGACGGCCACGGGGAAGTTCCCCGCCGTGATGATCGCCGCGACCCCGACCGGTATCCTGAAGGTGAAGAGCTGCTTGTCCGGCATCTCGGAAGGAACCGTCTGGCC
>JALZNL010000374.1:0-882 GCA_030857715.1 Actinomycetota bacterium
CGAGTGGGTGGACGCGGCCAGGGCCGCGGTCGCCGGGTACCGCGCCCCGTCCAAGCTGGGCGGCAGGTTCTGGGAGCTCTCGGGGGCCCTGATGCGCTGCGGGGAGTGCGGGCGCGCTATGGAGCCCGTCGACCGCTACTACAGGACGAGGTCGGGGGAGAAGGGCGCGATCTGCTACTACCGCTGTCGGGAGGCCAATCGCCGCAAGGAGACCTGCCCCAACAACAGGAGCGTACGCTCAGACAAGGCCCACCCCGCCGTATGGGAACTCGTCTCCAGGCTCCTCTCCGACCCCGACCGGCTGCGCAGGGGCCTCGACGCCATGATCGAGCAGCAGCGCGGAGCCCTGCACGGCGACCCGGAGGGGGAGTCCAAAGGATTGCTCGAGAGGCTGGCCGCCCTCGACCGCAAGCGCGGCGGCTACCTCGACCTCGCCGCAGAAGGCCTCATGGAACGGGACGAGCTGCGGTCCAAGCTGGCGGAGCTCGCGGAGGCCCGCGCGGCGGCCGAGCACGAACTTGCGGCCGTCGAGGGGCGCAGGGAGCGGCTCGAGGCGATGGAGCGCGACCGCGAGAGGGTCCTGGAGCACCACTCCGGCCTCGTGCCGGGCGCCCTCGACGACCTCCCGCCCGAGGAACGCCATGCCCTCTACAAGCTGCTAAGGCTGGAGGTGCTGGCCTACCCGGACAAGGCGCTCGAGGTCAGGGGCGCCATCATCGTCGGCGGTGGGCCCAATCGGGGAGGCGACGGCGGCGCGGGACCGGACGGGGGAGGCCCCTGCGGACCAATCGCCGGACCAGGACTGGGTGCATCAGACCCAACACAGACGTCATCGCCCCGCCGACGGACGCCGAGGGCGGCCTCTTCTCCGAGACCAACGAC
>JALZNL010000374.1:892-3564 GCA_030857715.1 Actinomycetota bacterium
CCCCAAGGGCACCCTGACCTTCAACACCTTCCTGCGCGCCGCCCGCGACGAAGGCTCCGACACGGAGGTCTTGCGCGCCGGGATGCTCATGGACTGGGGCGGCGTCCAGGCCGACGTCATCGCCCCGCCGACGGACGCCGAGGGCGGCCTCTTCTCCGAGACCAACGACAACTCCGTCGGCATCCTGCTCACCCACGGCGCCGCCCGCGTCCTGCTCGCCGGCGACGCCGAGGCGAAGAGCGAGGAATACATGGCGGGCGGGCCGTACACGGGCCCGCTCACGGTCCTCAAAGTTACCCATCACGGCTCCAGCACCTCATCGACGCCGCTCTTTATCGGCCGGTTCCGGCCGAAGATAGCCGTGATCCAGGTAGGAGCGGACAACTCCTACGGCCACCCCACCCCCGAGACCCTCGACAGGCTCAGGAGGGCCGGCGCGAAGGTGTTCCGCAACGACGAGGACGGGGACGTGATCGTCACCATCAAGGATCAGGAGGTCGAGGTGGCCGTCACGAAGCCATGAAGGCCGAAACTAAAGCTCCCGTGCTTGAGAACCGAGCATGTTCCTGTAGAGTTAGCGGGCAGAGCAAAGAACAGGAGGACGGAACCTTGGTCAGCTTCAATCGCGTCATACTGGCGGGCAACCTCACGAGGGACCCCGAGCTCCGGTTCACCAACGACGGCGTGCCGGTCTGCTCCTTCGGCCTCGCCGTCAACAGGGTCCGCTCCAAGAGCGAAGAGGTCGACTTCTTCGACATCTCCGCCTGGCGCGAGCTCGGCGAGACCATCGCCAACTACAAGAAGAAGGGTGACCCCATCCTCGTCGAGGGTCGCCTCCAGTACCGCACCTGGGAGGCCCAGGACGGCTCCAAGAGGAGCAAGGTAGACATCACCGCAGACAACGTCCAGTTCTTGGGTAGCCGGGGCGAAGGCGGCGAGGGCGGCGGCAACGGCGCCTCCGGTGCCTCCGGTGCCTCCGGTTCCGGTGCCTCCGGGGCTCGGAGCGGCGGTGGCAGGCGCGGCGGCCAGCGTGAGGACGTGGACATCAATGAATCTGACTTCGAGGATATCCCCTTCTAGAGGGTTACTTGGCAAAATGTTGCGGGGACCGGGCGGCAGGCGGCCCGGTCCCTTACTTTTTTGGCGGCCCGATCTTCTCACAGTAGCGCATCATCTTGGACGTTACGCCGACGAGCCTGGCGACCTCCCTTTCCTCTATCTACCTCCGATATCAGGGCCAAGTGTGTTTGACCCCGCGTCTTGCAAGGTAAGGACGACGGAAGGCAGGAACCGTCCGCACGGGGCGGTGTAGACTGTCGAGATGGGCCGCAAAGACGGTCCCACTGCGGGCTCCAGAGGAGGCGGAAGTGAACGAGCGTTTGGGGAAGATGCGAGAGCTTGGGCAGGCGCCCTGGGTGGACGAGCTCTCGCGGGATGACACGAGGAACGGCGGCCTGCAGGGTATGATCGAGGACGGCATCGTGGGCGTCACCTCGAACCCGGCCATCTTCCAGAAGGCCGTCGCGGGCTCGGACCTCTACGACGACCAGCTCCAACAGCTCGCCCGGAACACGGACGACCCCAAGGAGATGTTCTGGGGCATCGCCGGCACCGACATTCAGGAGGCCTGCGACGTCCTGGCACCCGTTTACGAGAAGTCCGGCGGCGTTGACGGCTTCGTCTCCCTCGAAGTCCAGCCTGACATCGCCTACGACACCCGGGCCACGATAGACGAGGCCGCAAAGCTCCACGACATGGTCGACAGGCCCAACCTGTTCGTCAAGATACCGGCGACGTTGCCTGGGCTCGTTGCCATCGAGGAGATGATCTCGCGCGGCAAGAGCATAAACGTCACCCTGATCTTCTCCCTCGAACGCTACCGTGAGGTGGCCCGCGCCTACATCCGCGGCATCCAGCGCCTCGTCGAGAACGGCGGCGACCCCTCGGGCGTCCGCTCCGTCGCCAGCTTCTTCGTCTCCCGCATAGACGCCGAGGCCGACGACCGCCTCGGGAAGCTCGGCCGCGACGACCTCAAGGGCAAACTGGCGATAGTCAACGCCAAGCTCGCCTACAGAGTCTACGGCCAGGTCTTCTCCGGCTCCCGCTGGCGCTCCCTCGAAGAGCAGGGCGCCAATCGCCAGCACCTCCTCTGGGCCTCCACCTCCACCAAGAACCCCGACTACCCCGACACCATCTACGTGGACAACCTCGTCGGCCCCGAGACCGTCAACACCATGCCCAAGAAAACCATAGAGGCCGTAAAAGACCACGGAGAAATAGAATCCACCCTCACCGAAGGCATAGAAGACGCCGTCCGCCTCCTCGACACGCTTCGCGAGGCCGGCCTCGACTACGAGGAGGTCACCGACGTCCTGGAGCGGGAGGGCATCCAGAAGTTTGCCGACCCTTTCAACGAGATGCTCGACGAGATAAAGAACAAGGGGAGACAGCTAGTCAGTTAGGCTCGAGGCCTTGAGGTTTAAGGCTTTGAGGTATCAGTAATTACCTTGAGCCTTATGCCTTAAAACCTAGAACCTGGCGATTACCAGAGGGAGGAGCGGCATGGACATCGGTATCTGGGGCATGGGGCGGATGGGGTTCAACATGGCCCGCCGGTTGGTGGACAAGGGGGATCACCGGGTGGTTGCGGGCAACCGTTCGTCTGGGAAGGT
>JALZNL010000375.1 GCA_030857715.1 Actinomycetota bacterium
GGCTTCGAGAAGACCGTCGTGCGCGTGGAGGGGATGGACTGCGCGAGTTGCGCGGCGACCGTGGAGAGGCGTGTGGCGGCCTTGCCCGGGGTACGGCGGGCCACCGTGAACTTCGCCGCCGGACGGTTGGACGCCGAGCACGACGTCGGGCTTCCGACCGGGGAGATCGAGGGGGCTGTCAGGGCCGCCGGCTACGGGGTTACGAAGACCGGGGAGGCCGAGGGGCCGCCCTTCTGGCGCACGCCGAGGGCGATCTCCGTTCTCGCCTCCGGCCTCCTGTTCGCCGTCGGCCTCGCGCTCTCGCTGGGGTTTTTGGGCGCCCCGGAGTTGGCGCGTGTCGGCGTCTTTCTCGCGGCGATCGTGGTCGGGGGACTGCCGATCTTCCGGGCTGCCGTGGTGGGCTTGAGGGCCCGCCACCTGGACATGAACGTTTTGATGAGCGCGGCCGTGGTCGGGGCCGCTGCTATCGGCCAGTGGGCCGAGGCGGCCTCGGTGGTGGTGCTCTTCGCCGCCGGCAACGCCCTGCAGGTCTACGCCATAGACAGGACGCGCGGCGCGGTGCGGGCGCTCGCGCGGCTCGCCCCCGACGAGGTGCTCGTCGAGAGGGGCGGCTCCGAGGTCGTCGTTCCGGCGGAGGAGGTCGCGGTCGGCGAGACGGTGATCATCAGGCCCGGCGAGAGGCTGGCGGTGGACGGCGAGGTCGTCGAGGGCTCCTCGGCCGTCGACGAGGCCCCCGTGACGGGCGAGAGCGTGCCGGTGGAGAAGGGTGTGGGCGACGCCGTCTACTCCGGTTCCCTCAACGGCCAGGGAGGGATGCTGGTGCGGGCGACGAAGAGGGCCGGGGACTCGACGCTGCAGAGGATCTCACGCCTCGTGGAGGAGGCGCAGGCGAAAAAGGCCCCGGCCGAGCAGTTCGTGGACCGCTTCTCGCGAATCTACACGCCCGTGGTGGTCGCCGCCGCGGTGGCCCTCGCCGTCGTACCGCCATTGTTTGGGGCTGGCTTCGGCGAGTGGTTCTACCGGGCGCTGGCGCTGCTCATAATCGCCTGCCCGTGCGCGCTCGTGATCTCCACGCCCGTCACGGTCGTCTCCGGGATAGGGGCCGCCTCCCGGCGCGGCATCCTCATAAAGGGCGGGGTGGCGCTGGAGGCGGCGGGACGCCTCAGGGCGCTCGCCTTCGACAAGACCGGCACCCTCACCGAGGGACGCCCGGTCGTCTCGCGCGTTGTGACCCTGGGCGCTCATCCCGAGGCCGAGGCGCTGCGGCTCGCGGCGGCGCTGGAGCGGCGCTCGGAGCATCCTCTGGCCCACGCCATCCTGACCGCCGCGGACGGCTCCCGCCTTCCGGCGGTCACGGGTTTTCGCTCGGTCGCCGGCCGGGGCGCCGAGGGCGAGATCGGGGAGGCGCGGTACCTGATCGGGAGCCGCAGGCTCTTCGAGGAGCGGGGCGTTCCCCTGGCGCCCGCGGAGGCGGCCCTCAGCGAGGTCGAGCAGGCGGGCGAGACGCCGGTGATCCTCGGCGGCGAGGAGGGTGTCCTGGCCGTCTTCGGGCTCGCGGACGCGGTGCGACCGGAGGCGAAGGCCACCCTGGAATCGCTGCGCTCGGCCGGGGTGGACGACCTCGTGATGCTTACCGGGGACGCCGAGGCCCCCGCCCGCAGGATCGCCGACGGGCTCGGCATCTCCTACCGGGCGCGGCTGCTCCCCGAGCAGAAGGTCGAGGCCGTGCGCGACCTCGTGGCGAAGCACGGCTCGGCGGGCATGGTCGGCGACGGTATCAACGACGCCCCGGCCCTCGCCGCCTCCTCGGTTGGCTTCGCGATGGGGGCGGCGGGCACCGACGTCGCACTGGAGACCGCCGACGTGGCGCTCATGCAAGACGACCTGACCAGGCTCGCGGAGGCGGTCCGCCTCGCCCGCGCGTCAGAGCGGATCATCCGTCAGAACGTCCTCGTCTCCATAGCGATAAAGGGCGTCTTCGTCCTGCTCGCCCCCTTCGGGCTTGTGGCGCTGTGGCTGGCGGTCCTGGCCGACATGGGCACCTCCATCGCCGTAACCCTCAACGGCCTCAGGCTGTTTCGAAGAGTGAACACCTGAAGCGTGGCAACCGGGGCGCCCGACTCCTAACCATCGGCCGTGTCATGGACCTTCTCGCGAACGCAACCGTACGCGCAGTGTAGTAACGAACGCGGGTCCGGAGCCTGGGTCTGGTGGACGCTCGCCTGGTGTGGATAATGTGGGCTATGAGTTTGAAGAGCAGGGAAGAGAGGTTGTTGCCGGGCGGCAGGCCGCGTTACGTCTGACTGTACGAGGGCGGCGGCGGGTCCGGCGCAGGTTTCACGGCGGTGTTTACGGGGCTCTTCGGTCTCAAGAGAGCCGGGGAGTACCCGTACATGCTCCTGGATGGGGAGTCGGTGGGGGAGGGCGAGATTAGCCGCGGGAAGCCGCCGCCGGAGCGGATCCGGCACGAGATCGGCTTTGAGGATCTGCCGGACGGGGCTCGGGGGAGGGTTCTGGAGATCTACCGGGGGTTGTGGGGGCTGGAAGGGTGATTGAGGTTCGGGTGCGCGGGGGAACAATCGTCTTCGGCGATGACGAGGCGACTTTCTGGAGGCGGACATGGACTTCGACCCTAACGATGCGCCCCGGTACCTGGAGGGCGTAGAGTACCCGGCGAGCAAGGAGGATCTCATCTCGACCGCCGAGGGGAACGGCGCGCCGGAGGAGTTGGTGGAGAGGATCGGGACGCTCGGGCGGCCGAGCTTCTCCGGCCCCGACGAGGTCGTCGCGGAGCTCGAAGCTTCGCCGACCTCCGGGTGAGGTCGTGACGGGGAGAGAGACGCTCGTCCTGCCCCGTAGGAACGAGGACGCGGACTTCGGCCGCGGGTCCGTGTTCTTCGTCGGGACTGCTACCGTCATCATCCGGTACGCTGGTTTCACCATCCTGACCGATCCGAACTTCCTTCACGCCGGCGACCACGTCCACCTGGGCTACGGGCTCACGTCGAAGCGGCTGACGAACCCGGCGATAGAGATAGAAGATCTCCCGCCGCTGGACTTCGTGCTGCTCTCGCACCTGCACGGCGACCACTTCGACCGCCTCGCCGAACGCAAGCTGAACAAGGCGACGCCCATAATCTCCACCCGCCACGCGACCTCCTACCTGGAGAAGGTCGGCTTCACGAGGACGCGGGCGCTAAAGACCTGGGAGCCGCTCGACGTGGAGAAGGGCGGGGCGAACCTGCGGCTTACCGCGATGCCGGGGACGCACGGCCCCGGCCCGCTCGGCGCGGTGCTCCCGCCGGTGATGGGCAGCATGCTGGAGTTCGGGCGCGCGGGCGAAGATGCCCGGATGCGGATGTACATCAGCGGGGACACCCTCGTCCACGATCGTCTGAGGGAGATACCCCGCCGTTTCCCCGACATAGACCTGGCACTGTTGCACCTCGGCGGGACGAAGGTGTTAGGTATCTTCGTCACGATGGACGCCGAGCAGGGGTTGGAGGCCATGAGGATCATGGACGCCCGCACCACCATCCCCATCCACTACAATGACTACACC
>JALZNL010000376.1 GCA_030857715.1 Actinomycetota bacterium
ACGCTTGACCGAGGCGGTTTGCTATGCAGCCTGATGGCTAAAGCCGAGCTGCGGCTGGATTGGACTTGTGCCATCATCTCCCCCAAGAAAGAGTCCAGCGGAAAGGGGGGAGACGGGCGTGCTCGCCTACGTATTCTGGCACTGGCCGTCGGAGGGTGTCGAGGCCCGACACTACGAGCGGGGCCTGATCTCCTTCCACGAGACGCTGGCGGAGGCCGGGCCGGAGGGGTTCCGCGGATCCTCGACCTTCCGCATCGAAGGCGCTCCCTGGGTCGGCCCCGGGTCTCGCGGCTACGAGGATTGGTACCTGCTCGATGGCTCCTCCGCGCTGGACCCCCTCAACGAGGTTGCCGTCTCCGGGGAACGCAAGAGCCCGCACGACAGGGTCGCCGGGGCGTCCGCCGTGGGCGGGGCCGGGGGCCTATACGGATTCGGGAGCGGCGAGCCCGCTGCGGTAGGGTCGGGCCTTGCGACCTGGCTGACCAAGCAACGCGGCACCTCCTACGAGGAGTTTTACGCCCGGCTCGAGCCCTGGACGAACGCCCCACAGACGAGCCTCTGGCGACGACAGTTGGTGCTAGGTCCCACGCCCGAGTTCTGCGTGCTGGGGCGTGCAGGATCGGAGTTTCCCGCGGACCTCTCTCCGGTTGCCGTGGAGCGGACGCCGCTCTGGCCGGTCGCCTGACCCACTCCCACTGAGGCCGAACTGCCTAGAAGCCCCTCGGCGCGAAGTTCCGAGAACGCCTACCTTCCGCGAACCCGGGCGGATAGGGCGCGTCAGGAGCCCGAGGAGAGGAAAACCAAGGCGACGACCGCCGCGTAGTCTAGCGCGCTTGGGCGGGAAGATGTGCCATAGGGTCCACCTTGAGGCGTACTTCTTGGAAGCCGCTCTCGGCGATTGAACCAGCGCAATTGGGGGGTACGCTGCATAGCCTCCGGTCCTGTACTGTGTAATTTAGCCAAGACCTCCCCCTGGAGGCTGCGGGTCCGTGAACACGCTCCGCCCATAGCCCGAAGACCGAAGACGCGGCGGAGGCTCCTTTACGGGGCCCCTGTCGCGCGCGGCCGGACCTCACGGCTCTTCTCCCGCCGGCCGGCTCCGGCTAGCCGAGCACCCAGGTGTCTTTCGTCTTGCCGCCGCTGGAGACGTTGACGAGCCTGCTGCCGGGGGCCGCGACCCTCGTCATCGCGCCCGGGACGACCCAGACTGTCTGCTCGTCGGGCGCGAGGGCGTGGATGCGATAGTCCGCGTAAGAGTCGCGCAAGAGGAAACCTTCGTCTTGCGTCTCGCAGAGGACGTGGGTGGAGAAGTCTATGGTCTCCTGGGCGACGAACTCCATCGGGTTCTCTTCGACCCCGGCGCGGAACTCCCGGATGGCGTCTTCGGACTCCTCGGGGGCGATGAGGACGCCCTTGCCGCCCCAGCCGCTGCGGCTCTTGACGACCAGCTCGTCGAAGTGGCCCATGACGTAGTCTCTCTCTTTTTCGACGGCGAGGGAGTAGGTGCGGAGGTTCTGCAAGACGGGTTCCTCGCCGAGGTAGGTCCGGATCATCTCAGGCACGAACGGGTAGACGCCCTTGTCGTCGGCGATGCCGAGGTTCGGGGCGAAGACGGCCTCGACCTTGCCGGCGGCCTGGCTCTCGATCAGGCCGGGCAAATCGTCGTAGATCCTGCCGTCCTCGATGCGCTCGTAGATCACGTCGATCCTGCGTCCGCTCTCCTTGTGAACGAGATAGCCGCCCCGATCCAACTCGACCTCGTGGCGCCCGGCGAGGATGGCCCCGTGCTCCCGGGCGAACACGTTGTGGTCGAGAAAGTACTGGTCTTCGTAGCCGGTCGAGAGGACGGCGATGGTCGGGTCTTCCCTCGGCGAGGCGGCCCTGAGCACCTCGCCGAAGCGCTCCATCAGGGCGTCCAGCGGCCTGACGCCGAGCGCCGCGTATGATTCCGGCAGCACCTCGGCCGTTCTCGCCCGCAAAAGATGCATGGGCTCGATGCCGACCGGCATCTTGGCGTTGTCCTCGATGATGAGGTACTCCCAGCCGCCGGCCTCCCCGGATTCCACGGCCACCACGTCGAAGCCCATCTGCCGGTTCGGCACGCCCCCGAACCGCGTCGGGATGGAACCATCGTAGAGGACGCTGCTCTCCAGTATCTCTGCCGGCACGACTTCGTCTTGGCCCGCCTCCAACCGCCGCAGCCACTCGTTGATGGCGAGCATCCGCTGGGTCAAACCCCGCTCCAGCACCTCCCACCCCACCGCCGGCACCAGGCGCGGCACGTAGTCCGTCGGATAGGTCTTGTCTTCTTGGCCGGAGATGCCGAGATCCCGCTGCACGCCGAGCAGCCGCTCGTGGGCGAGGTCCACCCTCCGCCCCCACCCCCCTGGACCCATCCGGCCCATCTCCTCCAGCACGGGCCCGTAGTGGGAGAGAGTCGCCCCATTACGCCCGAACATCTCGTTGGGACCGGGCAACTCGCGCCTGAACTCTATGGAGTAATGAGACATCGGCCGCTCCTCGGAAGTATGGTACGGGAGGCGATGGTAGCGTCTCCGCCGAACAGCCGCTACTTCCAGGTTCTCCCTGACGCCCGAAACCTGATGCCTGAGACCTACCCAAACACTCCAACGAGGGCGCAGGGCAAGCCGAGCATGGAAGAGAGCGAGAAGGTTATGGCGAAGAACACGTTGTGCTCGGAGACGTAGGAGTAGAGGCGTTTGTAGTGGAGCATCAGGAGGGCCGAGGGGGCGGCGATGCCGGCCATCAAGACCGCCATCACGCGAACGGTGTTGAGCGGTCCTATGCGCTCGCTCACCCCGCCCGAGTTGAGAAGGAGGAGCCCGAACCAGTCCGCCGTGAGCATGAGCGAGACGCAGAAGACCACGAGCAGCCCGATGAACACGGGGCGCGGAAAGAGCGGCCCGTGGACCGGGGCATCGAGGCTCCCATCGTCATCATCGAAAAACTTCCTTGGAGGCCCACCGAAGGGCTTCGGCCACTTCTTCGAGTTCTTCATGGCCCGGGTAATGGTAACCCATGTTTCTCGAAGGCGCCCCGGGGGCTCAGAACAAGCGTCGTGTCCCTACCTCCTGACGAAACCGCCCTCGGAGTGGATGGTCTGGCCCGTGATCCAGGCGGCCTCGTCGCCGGCCAAAAACGCCACGAGCCGCGCCGCGTCCTCGGGCTGCCCGATCCTACCGGCCGGGAACTTCGGCAGCAACTCCAGCCCCAACTCCTCCGTCATCCAGCCCGTGTCCGTGGGACCGGGGTTTACGGCGTTGACCGTGATCCCCTTGTGCCCGACCCCGGCCGCCAGCGAACGGGTGAACGCCTCGATGGCACCCTTGGTCATGCCGTAAGCCAGCTCCTCTTCCATCGGACCGAGGGACTGGCCGGAGCTGAAGTTGACGATCCGGCCGCCCGGACCACCCGGATACCGCCGCGCGAAAAGTACCGACAGCAGCGCCACCGCCCGCACGTTGACGGCGTAATGCGCGTCGATGGTCTCCGCATCGAGGCTCTCATAGCCGTCGTGCGTCGAGTGGGCGGCGGCGTTGA
>JALZNL010000041.1 GCA_030857715.1 Actinomycetota bacterium
CAGGAACCCGATGGAAGGGATGTGGCTCGCAAGCCGCATCAGCTCGGACATCAACACCCGGATGTACTCGGCCCGCGGCGGGACTTCCACGTCCAGCAGGTCCTCCACGGCCAAAACGTAGCCGTGCTCGTTGTGCATGTTGGCGAAGTAGTCGAGGCGGTCGGTCAGGGGGATGACGGCCGGGTACATGCGGTTCTCGGCGATCTTCTCCTGGCAGCGGTGCAAATATCCCATGACGGGGTCGCACCGGACGACGGTCTCCCCGTCGAGCTCCAGGATGAGCCGTAGCAAGCCGTGCATCGCCGGGTGCTGCGGGCCCATGTTCATGTCTATGGTTTCGAGGCCGAACTCGTCGCGCACGTCCGGGGCGGCGAGGCGGCCGGCGGCCGGCTGTGTGAGCGCGCTCTGCTGTTCGACGCGGCGTTCTTCGCTAAGCATCCTCTACCTCAGTCCCTCGAAGGTGCGCCTGGTTGAGATCTCGAAGCTCTTCAAGAGCGGGTGGTGGTCGAAGTGGTCCTGCCACATGTACAACCGCCGCAGGTCCGGGTGTCCGGCGAACGCCACCCCGAACATGTCGTAGGCCTCCCGCTCGTGCCAGTTGGCCGTGGGGTAGATCCCGGTAACAGAGCCGATCACCGGCTCCTCACCCTCGATCACGGCCTTGACCATGACCCTGGCCCCGCGAAGGTCTATCAGCTCGTAGGTCAACTCGAACGACCCGACCCTGTCCACCACCGTGATAAACGAGAGGTGCCGTATCCCGAGCGCCTCCTTCGCCGTCGCGAGCACCGCCGGAACGTCCCCCGGCGCCACCACCACCCGCACGGCGTTGCCGATGATCTCCGACTCCCGCAGCCCGTGCCGGCCGGAGAACCCATCCAGATACCGTTTCAGCCGGTCCTCCAGGTTCCCCTCCGGTAGCGTGACGGCCACTAGGCCTGCTCCCCGTCGGGCTTCGCCTCACCGTCGGCCTCGCCGTTGGCGGATTCGGTCTTCTCGGCATCGGCCCTCGCCGCGGCCTCTTTCTCGGCGGCCTTGCGGGCTTTCTCCTCTTCCTTGAGCTTCTTCTGAACCTCGGGCGGGACCCAGCCGACGTCGGTCTGGGAGGCGGGCGGCATGCCCTCGCGCTCGAAGACGTAGGTCCGCTTGAGCGGCCTTATGCCCTCCAGGCGCGGGGCCTTGCCCTCGCTGATGCCGGCGTACTCGCGCTCGGGAAGGTACTCGTTGATCGAACCGTCCTCGTTCACGAGCGCCGGGCGCGGCTTCTCGATGCCGACCTGCTGGTCGCGCTCTATCTTCTTCTGCAGCGTCATGATGCCGAAGATGAGCGCCTCCGGGCGTGGCGGGCAGCCGGGGACGTAGACGTCAACCGGAATGACCCTGTCCGCGCCCATCAGGACGGAGTAGCCGTCGAGGAACGGGCCCCCCGAGATGGCGCAGGCGCCCATCGCTATGACCCACTTGGGCTCGGGCATCTGCTCGTAGAGGCGGGTCATCCGCTCGGCCATCTTGGTCGAGACGGTACCCGAGACGATCATGACGTCCGCCTGCCGCGGCGACGCCGTGAAGAACCCTGCCCCGAAGCGGTCGAGGTCGTTGTGGGCCATGCCGGTGGACATCATCTCGATGGCGCAGCAGGCAAGGCCGAACTGGAGCGGCCACAGGGAGTTCTTTCTCGCCCAGTTGAACAGCTTGTCCGTGCTCGTCGTGACGATGTTCGGTTCGTTGAACTTCTGCATTACACCCACTTGAGTGCCCCCTTCTTCCAGGCATAGGCGAGGCCGACGGTCAGGATGCTGACGAAAATGACCATCTCGACGAAACCGTAGAGGCCGAGATCCTGGTAGATCACGGCCCACGGGTAGAGGAACGCCGCTTCGACGTCGAAGATCAGGAACAGCAGCGCGAAGACGTAGTAGCGGACCGGGAAAGGCCGCCAGGGGTCCGTCACGGTCGACTCGCCCGTCTCGTAGGTCTGGGCCTTTGTCTTGGAGCTGCTGCTCGGGGAGATCAGACGCGCCAACACCAGCACCGTGGCGACAAAACCGGTGATCAAGAGCATAAAGATCCCCACGTACAGGTAGAGCATTCCGTAGGAGGTGCCCTGCTGCAACAGACCTAGAGCCAAACCGAACCTTTCTACCCGATAACTGCCCGCAATATACTCGTGTAGGGAATAACTTTCAAGCTGTAACTAACGGTAGCAAAGGGCGATTAATGGCCTTTGGCCAGGATCTGGACCAACCGGGCGAGCATCGTCCTCCCCCTTCGCCGATGGTCCTCTCATCTATTGACAACGTTTCCGCATTGGTTAGACTGCTTGACGGAGAATCCGGCGCCAAAAAAGGGGGGCCGTCGTGGCCTACGTCATAACCGAAGCGTGTATTGGCACGAAGAACACGGCTTGCGTGGGGGCGTGTCCGGTCGACTGCATCTACGACGCCGGTGACCACTTCGTGATCAACCCCGCGGAGTGCATCGACTGCTCCATGTGCATGCCCGAATGCCCGGTGGAGGCCATCTACCCCGGCGACGAGGTCCCCGAAAATATGCAGCACTACGTGAGCAGGGCCGCCGAGTTCGACTACTCGAAGACCGCGCCGGGCGTCGAAGTCAATTAGCCCGACAAAACGCTCCAGGGGCGAGGGATCATGGTCGAGATAAAGCAGCGCAGCCTCGAAGAAGTCAAGGCCTTGAGCGCCGAGGAGGCCGTGGAGATCATGCGCCAGGCCGGCATCGTCGGCGCGGGCGGCGGCGGTTTCCCGACCTACTTCAAGTACAAGTCCCCCCAGCCGCACCTGATCGTCAACGCCACCGAGAGCGAACCCGGCTACTGGGGAGACAAGCTGCTACATAAAGAGCACCGCGAAGAGTTCCTCCAGCTCTTCGAGGCCATGAAGACGATCTTCGAATTCGAGCAGATCTCGCTCGGAGTCCATGAGAGGGACCGGGAGTGGTTCGCCGACTACGTCGAGCACGCCGACGACGGCATCTTCGATGTGCGCTACGTCCCAAACACCTACGCCCTCGGCGAAGAAAAGACCCTCGTCAAACACGCCACCGACACCAGGGTGCCCCGCTTCGTGGATACGCCCGAGGGCATGAGGCGCCCGGGGATGCCGCCGGACGTCGGCAAGGTCGTCAACAACACGGAGACCCTGCTCAACATCTACAACGCCCTCTTCCTGGGCAAGCCCCTCACAAGCAAGTTCTTCACCCTCTACGGCCCGGAAACAGAAATAAAGGTCTACGAGACCCCCATAGGCGCCTCCGTGAGCGAGGTCCTGAAGATCGCGGGCCTGAACGTACAGAACTCCGGCCATCTCTCGGTCCTGGACGGCGGGCCCTACCTGCACGACGTGAGCATCGAGGAGTTCGGAGAGGGCGACGCCTACGTGCGGCGGATGACCAACGCGCTGTTCCTGATCCCCCGCGGCAGGCAGGGCAAGGAGTACGCCGATATAGAGACGGAGTGTCCCGAGGAAGGCATCGTCTCCCTGGTCGGTGAGATCTCGGGCGTGAACCTGCCCCTCGGCGGCGGCCTGCTAAAACCGGCCACGCCGCTCGTCTCCCAGGGCGACGAGGTCGAGTACGGGCAGAAGTTGGGAGAGCCCGTGGATGAAGGCTTCTCCGTAGGTGTCTGGGCGAGCATGGAGGGTGAGATCTCCTCCATAGAGAACGACATCGTCGCCATCTCCGGCGGCGCGATACCCCAGGAGGAGGCCGAAGCCGAGGCGACCATGGCCGGCGGCGCATCACCCCGGGGAGAGGCCGAACCTTTCCAGGAGGCCGACTCGAGCAGGTAAGAGTTGGGCATCAGGCTTCAGGCTTCAGGGGTGCGATACGCGGCTTGGAGCCCGACATCGCCACGACCAGGTTGGCTTCGGAGAGAGCGTCATGGCCGCAGCATCCTCACTCTACAATCCCTCAAAACCTGAAACCTGATGCCTTATTCATGTTGGCGTCTCTTGCCGTTGCGGCCGACGATCTGGACGAACTCGACGATCATCTGCCGGTAGGCTTCGAGGGTCGAGGTGACGACGTACTCGCTCGGGCCGTGGTGGCCGCCGCCCACGGGGCCGAACTCGACGCCGGGCACGCCGACCCGCTGGAAGTAGACGATGTCGCTCGCCCCGTGGCGGCCGACGCCCACGGGGTTGCCGCGGAAGTGTCGGGCGGCGACCTCGCGCAGCATCTTCACGTAGGGGTCGGCGCGGGAGACGTAGGTCGGCTCGCGGCCGAAGAGGACCTCGACCTCGGCGGGGAGGTCTACCGACTGGATCTGGCGCGCTATCTCCTTCGGGTCCTGGCCTGGCAGGTAGCGGATGTCCAGGTCGTAGGTACAACGGTCCGGGACGCGGTTGAGCACGTCGCCGCCGATGATCCTGGCGAGGTTCACGCTCGGGTACGGAAAAAGCTCAGACCTCTCGGTCGCGAAAGGGAGCTCCAAGACCCGGCGGTAGTGATCGTAGGCGAGCAACGCGGCGTTCTTGCCTAGCCAGGGCTGGGAGCCGTGGGCGCTCTTACCCCGCATCGTAACGCGCAGGTCGAGCACCCCCTTGGCCTGCGTGCCGATGTGGAAGTCCGTCGGCTCGCCGGTGATGAGAAAATCCCCTGTGTGACCCTGGCCTATAAGGACCTCGGCCCCGTTCGGCCCGCCGTGCTCCTGCTCCTCATCCGGGACGATGAGGAGCTCGACCGTCGCCTCGCAATTCAGGGCTTTAAGATCCTCGACGGCGTACATCATCGCGGCGAGTGCGCCCTTCATATCGTAGACGCCCCGGCCGTAGATCTCGTCGCGTTCCTCGCGGGCCTCGAACTGCCCCTCCTCACCCGGAACCACGTCCACGTGGCCGTGGAGCAGGATCTTCGGCTCCCCAGATCCCACCCGCGCGACTAGAGAGGTCATCTCGCCCTTGGAGCCCGCGCCGCCGTAGCGCATCGTCTCCAGGCCGCGGGCCCCGAACCACCCGTTGATAAAGTCCATCGCCGACTGGGCGACGCCCGGTGTGTACGACCGGTAGCGCACGAGTTGGCGGGTAAGCGCGAGCACCTCCGTCTTGTTCTCGACTACCGCCAGATCCCGCCTCCAGTAACCCGAGCAATCAACGACGAGAGTCTACTCTATATGCTCAACAGTATGCGAACGCGAAGTGGAGCGGTCAGACCGGCGTTGTTTGCCGGAAGCTGACCGCTGATGGCCGAAAGCGCGGTCTCTGAAGGAGGCCGCTCAGCCCGCGACGGGGGCGCCCGCCTCGAAGGCGATGGTGGCGCCGAGGTTCGTGAGCTTCTCCTCGAAGAGCTCGTAGCCGCGCAGGATGTGCTTCGCGCCCTCCACGACGGTCGTCCCCTCGGCGACGAGGCCGGCCATCACGAGGGCGGCGCCGCCGCGCAGGTCGGGGGCTTGCACGATAGTCCCTTCCATCCGGCGCGGGCCGCGCACCAGCGCGCGGTGGCCGCCGAAGAGGTCTATGCCCGCGTCCATGCGGTTGAGCTCCTCGGCCACCTGCAGGCGGTTTTCGTAGACGTTCTCAGTGACGATGGAGGCCCCCGAGGCCTGGGTGAGGAGCACGATCATCTGCGCCTGCAGATCCGTGGCGAAGCCGGGGAAGGGCAGCGTCGAGACGTCCGCCCCGGCGAGCGAGGCCGGATCGCCGACCCGCGCCCGGATGCCGGGAGAGCCCGCGAAGGTCTCGATCTCCACGCCCATCCCCCGTAGCTTGTCGAGCTCCATCTTGAGGTGCTCGGGCTGGGCGTTCCTGACGAGCACGTCCCCGCCGGTCGCCGCGGCCGCCATCAGGAAGGTACCGGCCTCGATGCGGTCGGGCATCACCGTCCACTCGATGGCCTCGAGTTCGTCCACGCCCTCGACGACGATCCGGCCCGTGCCGGCGCCCATAACGTTCGCGCCCATCGCGTTCAGCATGTCGGCGATGGCGACGATCTCCGGCTCCCTGGCCGCGTTCTCGATGATCGTGACGCCGTCGGCCAGCACGGAGGCCATCATCACGTTCTCGGTCGCCCCGACGCTCGGGTACTCGAAGATGATCTCGGTCCCCTTCAGGCCCCCCGGCGCGGTCGCCTTGATGAAGCCGTGGTCGAGCTCGATGTCGGCACCTAGCCGCCTGAGCCCGTCCACGTGGAAGTTGAACTTCCGAAGCCCGAGGTTGCACCCGCCGGGCGCGGAGACCTCCGCCTCCCCGAACCTCGCCACCAGCGGCCCGAGGACGACGAGGCTCGCCCGCATCTGGCGCACGAGCTCGTAGGGTGCCGTGTAGGAGTCAACGTTGGAGGCGTCTATCTCCAGCGTGTGCCCGGAGAACGAGGTCTTCACCCCGAGCTCGTCGAGCAGCGAGATCATGGTCCAGATGTCCTTGATGCGCGGGACGCCGTGCAGGACGGTCTTGCCCGGCGCGAGGAGTGCCGCGGCAACAAATTTCAGGGCCGCGTTCTTTGCGCCCGAAACCTCGACCTCGCCCTCGAGCCGCGCCCCGCCCTCGACGTAAAACCTCTCGGACATTGGTCCTCCCCCTCGGTGTCTCCCAAAAGTACTGTCCGCAAAAGAGTTCTCTCCAGTACACACTATGCCAGGCGAATGTCACAAAGCGGTTACAACCGCGTTAAGGCTCTTTAGGGACGCGGAGGCGCCCCTCAGAAGGTTCTAGCCCTGCCCGTACCTGCCGGCCACGCGCATGAGGTTCTCCCCCATCCTACGCTTGCGGTCGATCTCGGCCCTGACCCTATCGCGGTCTTCATTGTCTTCAGAGACCTCGGAGAGCTCGCGCTCGGCCTCCTCGACCTGGTTGCCGGCCGCGTCGACGTCGATCTCGCCCGCCTCTACGGCCTCCTCGACCAGGACCTGGACCAGGTTCTCAGACACTTTGAAGAAGCCGTCGGAGGTGGCGAAGACGCGCAGCTCTTCGCCCTCCCTTATGCGGACGTCGCCGATCTCGGCGGTAGAGACGAGCGGGGCGTGGTCAACCATCACGCCGACGTCCCCGTCCGCTATGCGGGCCACGACGAGGTTCGCCTCCCCGTCGTAGACCATCTTCTCGGGCGTGATGATCCGGCAGAAGAGTACCCGGCCCCCGCCCCCCTGCTGGCGGTCCTCAGCCACTAGTTCCTCTCGTCTTTCCCGCCGTCGTTCGATTCGCCATCGGAGTCCTGGTCCTCGCCGGATTCTTCGCTGCTCGCTTCGGCTTCGGAGGAGTCGTCTTCGGCGGATGCCCCGCTGTCGGTCTCACCCTCGCCCTCGGACTCTTCGCTGCTGGCGTCGGCGGAGTCATTTTGGGCGGAGGTCTCGTCGTCGGATTCATCGCCGTCTTCGGCCTCTTCGCCGGAGAGCGTCTTGGCCTTCTCTATGGCCTCGTCTATGCCGCCGACGAGGTAGAAGGCCTGCTCGGGCAGGTCGTCGTGGCGGCCCTCCACGACCTCCTTGAACGACCGGATGGTTTCGTCGAGCTCTACGAACTTGCCTTCGAGGCCCGTGAACTGCTCGGCCACGAAGAACGGCTGGGAGAGGAAGCGTTGCAGGCGCCTGGCCCGGCCCACGATCACCTTGTCCTCCTCGGACAACTCGTCGATGCCGAGGATCGCGATGATGTCCTGCAGCTCCTTGTAGCGCTGCAGGATGTTCTGAACCTGCTGGGCCACCTGGTAGTGCTCGTCCCCCACGACGGATGAGTCAAGGATCGTCGAAGAGCTCGTCAGAGGGTCCACCGCAGGGTAGATGCCCTGCGCCGAGAGGCTCCGGCTGAGCTCTACCGTCGAGTCGAGGTGGGCGAACACCGTGAACGGCGCGGGGTCGGTGAAGTCGTCGGCGGGGACGTAGACGGCCTGGAAGCTCGTTATCGAGCCGTTCTTGGTCGAGGTGATCCGCTCCTGAAGGGCGCCCATCTCGGTGCCTAAAGTGGGCTGGTAGCCGACCTCCGAGGGCATGCGGCCCATGAGGGCTGAGACCTCGTTGCCGGACTGGACGAAGCGGAAGATGTTATCCACGAAGAAGAGCACGTCCTGGCCGAGCTCCTCGCGAAAGTACTCGGAGATAGTCACGCCGGTGAGCGCGACCCGGAAGCGGGCACCGGGCGGCTCGTTCATCTGCCCGAAGACCATCGCCGTGTTCGGGAGGACGCCGGCCTCCTCCATCTCGCCGTAGAGGTCGTTACCCTCGCGGGTCCGCTCCCCCACCCCGGCGAAGACCGAGGTGCCCTCGTACTGCAGCGCGATGTTGTTGATGAGCTCCGTGATGAGCACCGTCTTCCCGACGCCGGCGCCCCCGAAGAGGCCGGCCTTGCCGCCGCGGCGGACCGGGCAGAGCAGGTCTATGACCTTGATGCCGGAGACGAACTGCTCGGCCTGGGTGGTGAGGTCCTCGAAGCGCGGTGACGGGCGATGGATAGGCCAGAAGTCGTCCGGCTCCTCGACGGGGCCCTTCTCGTCCACCGGCTCCCCGAGCACGTCCAACACGCGGCCGAGCACGTTCTTGCCGACCGGCACGGTTATCGGGCTCCCTGTGTCCGTGACGTCCAGGCCGCGCTTGAGGCCGTCGGTGGAGGACATGGCGACCGTGCGGACCATGTCGTCGCCGAGGAGCTGCTGGACTTCGAGCGTGAGCTTCGTCTCCTCGCCGTTCACGTCCAGTGGGACGGTGAGGGCGTTGTAGATCTCGGGTATCGTCTCGGACGGGAACCGGACGTCCACGACCGGCCCCTTGACCTCCACCACGGTCCCAACACCGCTCTCGACCTCGCCGTCCCCGCCGTTCTGTTCCTGGCGCTCGGCAGCCTGGCCGTCGGGGGCTCCGTTGCCGGTCCCGCCGGTCTCGACGACGCCCTCCCGGTTTCCAAAGGTGGTGCGGTTAAACTCCTGGCCGCTCTCGCTCATCCCTGTTGCGTCCTCTCTCTAGCCTGCGGCGAGGGCGTCCGCGCCCGCCGCGATCTCGATGATCTCGCCCGTGATCTGGGCCTGCCGCGCCTTGTTCATCTGGAGCGTCAGGCTCTTGGCGAGGTCGTTGGCGTTGTCCGTCGCGTTCTTCATCGCCGTCATGCGCGCCCCGTGCTCGCCGGCCGCCCCCTCCAGCAACGCCTGCCATACCATCGTCTCGACGTAGCGCGGCACGAGTTGCTGGAGCACCGTCTCGGGGTCCGGCACATACTCCATGTACGCGAGGTTGTCGTCGCGCTCCTCGTCCTCTTCGCCCTCTTCCTCGGCGGCGACCGGGATGAGGCGCTTGAGCACCGGACGCTGGGTGAGGGCGCTCTCGAAGCGGTTGTAGATCAGGTACACCTCGTCGGCCTTCTCGTCCTCGAAGAGCCCCGTAAGCGCCCGCCCGATCTCGCGCGCCTGCTCGTAGGTCGGGCTGTCGGTGTAGCCGGTGTAGACGTGATCCAACTCGATGTTGCGGAAACGGAAGAACGCGACGGACTTGCGCCCGCTCGCGACTTGCCCGAGATCCGCCTCCCGCCCCTTCTCGGCCCGAAACTGCGCCGTGCGACGCAGCACCTGCGCGTTGAAGCTGCCGGCGAGCCCGCGGTCGGCGGTGAGGGTGGCGACCACTATCCGTTGCACCTCCCGGCCGGCGAGGAGCGGGTTGTCGCCGCTCGCGCTGCGGGAGACGTCGCGCATCATCTGCTCGACGTTGTCCGCGTAGGGGCGGGCCTTCTTTACGCGGGCCTCCGCCTTGCGGAACTTCACCGCGGAGACCGTCTGGAGCGCCTCCGTGACCTTGGCGATGTTCTTGACGGAGCCGATCTGCCGTTTGAGATCCCGGAGGCTCGCCAAACCCTAGCTCCCTTCGTCCTCGGAGTCGTCGTCCGAGTCCTCGTCGGAAGAACCGTTCGCGCTCGCATCGACCAGGTTGCCCGTCTGGGGCTCGTAGTTCTCGTTGAAACGGTCGGTGGCCTCTTCGAGGCTTTCGCGCGACTCGTCCGAGAGCTGCTGCTCGTCGCGAATGGACTGCAGGATCTCGCCGTGGCTATCCCGCAGGTAGTCACGGTACTGGCGCTCCCAGTCGGGGACGGCGCCGTTGTCCACGTCGTCCAGGTAGCCGTTCGAGGCGGCGAAGATGACCGCGACCTGTTCCTCCACCGGCATCGGCTCGCGCTCGTTCTGCTTGAGCATGGCCGTCAGGCGCTCGCCGCGGTTGAGGGTCTGCTGGGTAGCCTTGTCCAAATCGCTGCCAAACTGCGCGAAGCTCGCCAGCTCCTGGTACTGGTTCAGGTCGAGCCTGAGCGTACCGGCGACGCTCTTCATCGCCTTGATCTGGGCCGAGGAGCCAACCCGGCTGACGGAGTTGCCCGTGTCGATGGCAGGCCGCTGGCCCGCGTTGAACAGGTCGGCGTCCAGGAAGATCTGGCCGTCCGTAATGGAGATGACGTTCGTCGGGATGTACGACGAGATGTCCCCGGCCTTGGTCTCGACCACCGGGAGGGCCGTGAGCGACCCGCCACCCGCGTCGTCGGAGAGCTTGGCCGCCCGCTCGAGAAGCCGAGAGTGCAGGTAGAACACGTCCCCCGGGTACGCCTCGCGGCCCGGCGGGCGCCTGAGCAGCAGCATCATCTGCCGGTAGGCGACGGCGTGCTTGGAGAGGTCGTCGTAGATGACGAGCGCGTCCTGGCCCTGGTTCATAAAGTACTCGCCGATGGCGCAACCGGCGTACGGGGCGAGGTACTGGAGCGTCGCCGACTGCGCGGCCGAGGCGTTGACGATGGTCGTGTAGTCCATAGCGCCGGCCTCTTCCAGCGAGGAGACGATACCGGCCACCGAGGAGTCTTTCTGGCCGATGGAGACGTAGATGCACTTCACGTCCTGGTCGGCCTGGCTGATGATCGCGTCAATAAGGATCGAGGTCTTGCCCGTCTTGCGGTCCCCGATCACCAGCTCGCGCTGCCCGCGTCCGATGGGGATCATCGCGTCTATGGCCTTCACACC
>JALZNL010000377.1 GCA_030857715.1 Actinomycetota bacterium
CGTCCCGGGCGACACCTCCGGCCGGCGCGACGTTCGTGGCCTCCACGCAAATAGTCTACCCGAGCCCGGGTTCCCGCTCACTTCCAGCCGGATGCGGGGCCGGAAACCCGAAAAAGCTGTAAGCTGATACCTGAAACCCGAGCACCGGAGGTGCAAGATGCAGCAGACCAAGTTCCTTCTCGACGAGAAGCGCATCCCCGAGTCCTGGTACAACCTCGTGCCGGACCTGCCCTTCCAGTTGGAGCCGCCGCTCAACCCGGCGACCATGGAGCCGGTAGGGCCTGAGGCGTTCGCGCCTATCTTTCCCGAGGAGATCATCCGCCAGGAGGTCACGACCGAGTCCTACGTCCCGATCCCCGAGGAAGTGCGGGAGATCTACGCCCTCTGGCGCCCGACCCCGTTGTTCCGCGCCCGCCGCCTGGAGAAGCTCCTCGACACCCCGGCCCACATCTACTACAAGTACGAGGGCGTGAGCCCGTCGGGCTCCCACAAACCCAACACCGCCATCCCCCAGGCCTTCTACAACAAGCAAGAAGGCGTCCGCCGCCTCACCACCGAGACCGGCGCCGGCCAGTGGGGCTCCTCGCTCGCCTTCGCCTGCGAAACTTTAGGCCTGGATTGCACGGTCTACATGGTCCGCGTCTCCTACGGCCAGAAGCCCTACCGCCGCATCATGATGGAGACCTACGGCGCCGAAGTCTACCCGAGCCCGACGGACCTAACCCAGGCCGGCCGCGACATACTGGCCGAGGACCCGGACTCCCCCGGCTCCCTCGGCATCGCCATCTCCGAGGCCGTCGAGGACGCCGTGAAGCACGAGGACGCCAAGTACTCTCTGGGCAGCGTGCTCAACCACGTCTTGCTCCACCAGACCGTGATCGGCCAGGAGGCCCTCGAACAGATGGAGCTCGCCGGCGAGTACCCCGACGTGGTCGTTGGCTGCGTCGGCGGCGGCTCGAACTTCGGCGGCATAGCCTTCCCCTTCATCCGGGAGAACCTCAAGGGCAACAAGAACACCCGCATCATCGGCGTCGAGCCCGCCTCCTGCCCGACGCTCACGAAGGGCCGCTACGTCTACGACTTCGGGGATACCGCGGGTACCACCCCGATGATGAAGATGTACACGCTCGGGCACTCTTTCGTGCCGAGCGGCATCCACGCCGGGGGTCTCCGCTACCACGGCGACTCGCCCATCGTCTCGGCGCTCGTCCACGAGGGCCTCGTCGAGGCGCGGGCCTACGCCCAGAACCCGACCTTCGAGGCCGGCGTCATGTTCGCCCGGGCCGAGGGCATCGTGCCCGCCCCAGAAGTGACGCACGCCATAAAGGCGACCATAGACCTCGCCCTCGAAGCGAAAGAGGCCGGCGAAGAGAAGACCATCCTCTTCAACCTCTGCGGCCACGGCCACTTCGACTTCTCGGCCTACGAGCAGTACCTGGCGGGCAACCTCGTCAACCTGGAGCACTCGGATGAGGAGATAGAGGCGGCCGTCGCGGCGATACCGGGCTAGGAGGCTTCAGGTCTTAGGTAAGGGTGATGGGCTGATACCTGTCCTCTTTGAAGACCGGGACTTGATGCTCCTCAGGGGCTTGGATCGGCGGCTCGTCCGAAGCGCGGGACGTTGGACGCTTTCTTGGCACCAGCCCCGCGCTGTCCCTACGGAGTCCCTGACAGTAGCGTTCTTGAAGATTGCGCCTCACCGATGAGATTCGGAGTGGCGTCCACGGATCGCCCAAGACGACTTTCCTGATGCCTGCCACCTGAAGCCTGTAACCCCGTTTTAAACCCGAGTTTACCCTCCCTAAACCATACGCTTCGGGTCCGCTGTTATCCTCCGGCGTGGATGGAATCTGCACCCGTTTTTGGCGCAGAGAGCGGCCTTCCGGGGGACGGTTCGGACCCGCCTTACCCCGACCGGAGGCACCCCGCACCACCGACCCCGGACCGGCGTCCTGCCTAGGCGGAAGCGTACGGCGCCTGCGATTGGAAGGGCCGGGAGGTTCCGGAGGGGCCCTCATCCGCGGGTTCGGGCCTCTTTGTCCGGGACATCCTCGGGGAGGCGGGCGTGAGGCGCGCGCGGCGGGCCGCGGCGGTCGTGGCGCTGGCCCTGCTCGTTCCGTTGACGCCGCTCCTGATCTCCCTGACGCCGGAGGAGGAGCCCGTGGCCGAGGTCCGCAAGCCCCCGAAACCGCCGGAAGGGCGACGGGCGGCCCCCGAGGAGCCCCGGGCGCGGGGGACGGCGAAGATACGGTTGCTGGGCGTCAACGATTTTCACGGGTACCTCGAAAGGACCGGGGAGAGCGCGGGCGCGGCCTACCTCGCGGCACACCTGGACCGTTACGAACGGGCGAACACCATCAGGGTCCACGCGGGGGACATGGTCAGCGCCTCACCGCTCGTCTCTGCCCACTTCCACGACGAGCCGACCGTCCTTGCGATGAACGAGATGGGCTTCGACGTCGGCACTCTGGGCAACCACGAGTTCGACGAGGGCAGGGAGGAGATGCAACGCCTCATCCGGGGCGGTCAGAAGGAGGGGAGCGAGGACACCTCGGAGCCTGACTTCCCGGGGGCGACGTTTCCCTACGTCGCTGCCAACACCCTCGACCGGGAGACGGGAGGTCCCGTCCTGCCGCCCTACACCGTCGTGAAGCGCGACGGGGTCGAGGTCGGCTTTATCGGGGTGACGACGCTCGAGACCCCGGAGATCATAATCCCCGACGCGGCAGAGGAGTTCCGCTTCACAGACATCTCCGAGACGGTGAACCGCCGGGCCGCCGAGCTCGAAGCCCGGGGCGTTAGGACCATCGTGGTGCTCGCGCACTCGGGCGCCCTGGACACCGACCTCGGTGGGACGGCTGACGAGATCCTCACGGAGACGGAACAGATGGACGACGCGGTGGACGCGGTCTTCTCCGGGCACACCCACAACCGCCTCGACCTGCGGGTCGCCGGCAAACCCGTCGTCCAGGCCGAGCAGTACGGGACCCACTTCGGGGTCGTGGACCTCTCGGTGGACCGCGCGAGCGGCGAGGTGAGGGGTTCGGAGGCCAAGGTCGTGTCCGCCCTGGACAAAGAGGTCAGCCCGGACCCGGAGGTGGCCGCCCTGGTGGAGGGGTACGCGGGAAGGGTGGCCCGCATCTCCGACCGCGTCGTCGGGACCGCGGGCGAGGGGATAAGCCCATCCCCAACTGCGGCCGGCGAGAGCGCCCTGGGCGACTTTGTCGCGGACGGGCAGCGGGACCTCGCCGGGGCGGACTTCGCGCTGGTCCCGACCGGCGGCCTGCGGACGAGCATAGCGCAGGGCCCCGTAACCTACGGCGAGCTCTTCTCCGTGCAGCCCTCCGGGAGGGACCTGATCAGGATGGAACTGAGCGGGGAGCAGGTTCGGAACGCGTTGGAGAGGCAGTACAGGCCGGGCCGGGACCACCTGTTCGCCGTCAGCGGCCTCCGCTACGCCCACGACCCGGCGCGGCCCGTGGGGGATCGCGTCACCTCCCTTACCCTCCCCGACGGCACCAGGATAGACCCGGACGAGGACTACACCGTCGCCG
>JALZNL010000378.1 GCA_030857715.1 Actinomycetota bacterium
GCCTTCAAGGGACCCATGGTCATATAGTCGTCGAACTTGGTGTCCGCCATCGAGGAGTCGGGGTTCTTCCAGCTGGTCATGAACACCGTGAAGCCCTGCTCCACGAGGTACTTGACGAAGCTGTTCTTCTCGCTCAAATCGAGGATGTAGTACTTGTTGATCCAGGGCGGGAGGAAGAGTAGCGGCACCTCGTGAACCTTCTCGGTGGTCGGCTCGTACTGGATCAGCTCGATTAGCTCGTTGCGGTAGACGACCTTGCCCGGCGTCGTCGCGAGGTTCTCGCCCACCTCGAAGGCGTCGGCGTCGACCATGCTCAGACGCCCCTCTTCCAGGTCCGAGGCGAGGTTGCGGGCGCCGTCGGCAAGGCTCGTCCCCCCCGTCTCCATCGCGCGCCTGATGGCGGCGGGGTTGGTGGGGAAGAAGTTGACCGGGGCCATCGCGTCCACGAACTGCTTGAGGTGGAACACGAGGCGCAACTGTTCCTCGGTGTCCTGCCCGTCGTCGGTCTCTTCGGCCTCCTTGAGGATGTACTCCGAAGCCAGCAGGTACGTCTCTTTGAGCATCTTGTAGTAGGGGTTGGACTCCCACTCAGGGTCGGAGAAGCGCCTGTCTGGCTTGCCTTCCTCCTCTGCCTCCTGCCCGGGCAGGCCCGACAGGCGGGACGCGGCGTCGTTCCACACCTTCACCGTCGTCTCGAAGAGGCGACGGTTGTAGTCCGTGGCCACCCGCGTCGTCCGCTCCGTGTCGGACGTCTGGCGCTCGTGGAGGGTCTGCAGCGCCTGGGAGATCTCCATCCAGTCGATCGGTATGATGTTGCTCATGGGGTTGTCCGACGGCTTCCCCATGGCCGACATCAACGGGTCGCTGGCTGCGGCCCCTTCGGGCACCGCCTCCGCCTCCTCGCCGGTGGAGCCCGGTGACGCCGACGTGACGCCCATGTTGTCCCTCAGCCACTCCGACCACGCCTCAAACGGCGCGAAGGCCGCCGAACCCGAGTTCGGGACGCCCGTTTCTCCGGCGTTTTCTCCAGAATCCGGTGTCAACTCTTCCTCCTCTTGCCCCCAAAAAGCCTTTGTCTTTGTGTTGCGCATCCTACAGTATCCCGTTTGTCGGATACCGGGGCCCGAACTCCTCGGACCGTGGCCACCAAGAAACTTCTAAGGAACCTCAGATGCCCGCCACGAGAAGAGCAGTTCGCTGGAGATGGGTCGCTCCCCGGACGGGTCCAGGGCCGGGGCGGCGGTCATGATGAGGTCTCTGAACCGCTCGACGAACTCGTCCTGGGAGTCGGCCATCTCGCGGAGCGTGCGCTGGGGGTCCTCCGTCTCCCAGTACACGACCAACGCCCGGCCGATGGGCGTCCGTTGCACCCAAACCTTCTCTTCGCTGATTCCCAGGTCTCTCCTGGACGCTTCGTACTCTTCCCGGAACTCCCCCGAGTCCGAAACCGCCTCTCCTATGCGCCTCACCACGTCGTCCTGCCCCGGCAGGATGGGTAAGGTGAACGCGAACGCCGCCATATCTGCGCCTCCCTCTCTCGTGCTCCAAAACCGTCGGCACCACCTGGTCTTACACCACCTGGTCTTACACCGCTCGTCCGGGTTCTCCGGGGGACAGCACGACCTCCACGCGCTTGTCGCCGTCTTCCGACCGTTCACGCTCCGGCAGACCGAGGTGCCGAAAAACGTTCAGCATACGCTTGTTCTGGCCCATCACGAGCGCGTAAAAGCACAGGACGCCGTTATCCCGCGCTTCGTCTATCAGCCGACGGGTCAATCCCGCCCCCACCCCGTAGCCCTGCCATCGGTCCTCGACGAGGGCCGCGTACTCGGCCCGTTCGTCGCCGGGTGCGCGCGCGTAGCGCACCACCGCGATGATCTCGCGCGGGTCCTCGGGATCCAGCGCTACCAGGCCGACGTGGTCCACGCCGTCGGTGCTGGCGAAGTAGCGGGCCTTCGCGTCGGACAACTCCTCCATCGAACCGAAGAAGCGCAGGTAAATAGTGTGTTCGCTGCACCGAGCGTGGACCCGCTGCAAGGTGGCAGCGTCGTCCGGGCGAACGAAGCGGAAAGGAACCTCGACCCCGCCAGGCAGGGAAAGCGTTTGGCCGTTTCTTGTGCCCATCGTCCTGCGCATTTTACCCATCGTTCCGTGTACGCGCCGACACGGTCGGAACCATTGCCCCGAATCGTCGCTCTAACATTGGCAAGAGGCTAAAGGCTTACAACTCTTTTCTCAGGTATAGCCACTCGCGGATGTCGAGGAAGTAGCCCGTCAGGAACGACCTCTGGCGTCCGGCTTGTTTGTAACCCTCTGCTTCGTAGAGGCGGAGGGCCGCGAGGTTGTTGCCGCTGACGTGGAGGCCCACGGTCTCCTTGCCGGTCTCGCGGGCGAGGTCTTCGGCGGCTGTTAGCAGGAGCCTGGCGATGCCCCGGTGCCGGAAGGCGGGGGAGACGACGAGCCGCTCGACGTAGGCCTCGGAGGCGTTGTAGGAGTAGCGCGGGTAGGAGAGGAGGGTCGTGGCCCACAGGGTGCGGGGCAGGCCGAGGTTCCGCTTGAGCGCGCGCCAGAGGCCGCGGGCGAGGACGTCCTCGTGGGAGGGGGCCGTGCGGACGCCGACGCTGCCGGCTATCTCCGCGGTGGAGTATCCCTCCGTCACCAGGGAGGTTACCCCCCCGGAGGCGTGTTCCAGCGTGACCCATTTCTCCATTATTCGGAGCGCCCGGTCCATGCGGGCGCCGAAGATGGGCCTGAACTTGTCCAGGAAACCGTCGACCACGAGCCCGGCTATCGCCGGGTCGTCTTCCGCGGTGGCGAGGCGCACGGTGAACTGCTCGGCCTTCATGGGCGCATCCTACCAGACCGGGGGGTTTAGCCGATCAGGCGCCGGCGCATGATCTGGATCGGCACCAGCGCCAGCACGCCGGTGAAGACGAGGATCCAGGCCACGTCCACCAGAACCGCCGGCGTCGGCCCGGTGGCGAGCGCCCGGCACACGTTGACCGCGTGGTAGAGCGGCGTGAACCACGCAACCTGAGGCACCGGCGCCGGGAAGTCGTCCACGGGGAAGAAGATCCCCGAGACGAGAAAGAGCGGCGTGATGACGAGCGTGAAGTAGTACGAGAAATAGTCTATCTGGTAGATCAAACTCGTAAACAACGTCCCCATGACGCTGAACATGATCCCGATGATGAGCAGCGCCGGCGGTATGAGCACGGCCCACACCGAAACGACGAGTCCGAGCGCCACGAGCACGAGCAGGAACGCCGTCCCGTAGAGCGCGCTCCTGGTGCCGGCCCACAGGTACTCGCCGGCCACGACGTCCTCGGCGTTGACGGGGGTAGTGATGATCGCGTCGTAGACCCTGTCGAACCTCAACTTCACGAAGGTGTCGAAGGTGCTCTCGAAGGACGCGGCGAACATCGCGTTGCTCGCCAGCAGCCCCGGCGCTATGAACGCCACGTACTCCTGGCCGTTGATCCCGCCCTGCTGGATGAACGCCCCGAGCCCGAGGCCTAGGGCCCCGAGGTACAGGAGCGGCTCCACGAAGTT
>JALZNL010000379.1 GCA_030857715.1 Actinomycetota bacterium
AACCTGAAAGCCTCCAGAGGAGGCGACCTGAAGCCTGTAACCTGATGCCTATCAAGCCATGTTCGCCTTCAGCGCGTCGGCGAGCTGGTGGACGGGCGTCAGCGTCTCCGGGTTCTCCCGCTCCATGTACCGCACGAACTCCTCCTCGCCCTCGAAGTTCATCTTCGGGTTCGACGCCTTCTCCTCCCCGAGAACGGAGTGCTCGCGGCCCTCGTAGTCGTGGCCGGGGAAGACCAGCAGGTCGTCCGGCAGCGACCTGTAGGTGTGGTAGAGCGTGTGGTATGCCCTCACCGCGTTGCCGTTCGGCAGGTCGGTCCGGCCGCAGGACCCGATCAGGAGCGCGTCGGCCGAGAGTATCCTGCCAGGCAGCAGCACGGAGACGAGGTCCTTGGCGTGCCCCGGCGTGTGTAGGAACTTTACCGGCAGTTCCCCCACGTACAGCCGGTCCCCGTCCTCGACCCTGACGTCTACGCAGCCCGCGGGGGCCTCCCTGTGCATGACGAGGTTCGCGATGGTCTTCGCCTTGACCTCGCGCGCCCCGGAGAAGTGGTCCGCGTGCGTGTGAGTGTCGATGACGTATACGACCTTGAGGCCGTGCTCGAAGACGTAGTCGAGCATCGGCTCGACCATCTCCAGTTCGGGGTCCACGAGGGCCGCCTGCCTCGTTACCCGGTCGGCGACGAGGTAACCCAGACAACCCCGCTCGATCCGGAACTGCTCGAAGACGTAGTCCTGCTCCTCTCTCTTCACGGTCTCTCCTCCTCTCGAAAGATACCCCCGACGCACCCTCAAGTGCACTCCCAGAGGCGCCCGCGGACGCCGTGCGGATATCCTAGACCATACCGGCCCGTAACGTGCCCCCGCCGAACCCCCTTATCCACTGGAATCCACGCCGGATGGCCCGTCTTTCGAGATTGGCGAAAAAACCTTTCCCGGACGCTTGACACCCCTCTCTTCTTCGCTTACAGTTCCGCCCGGTTTCCACATCAAAATAATAGACAAAATAATCAAGATATACAAAGTAGAGAAATGGAGGATGGAGAGATGAGGACGTTCATATTACTGGCGCTGGCGGGTCTTGGGGCGCAGTTGGTTGATGGGTCACTTGGGATGGCATACGGGGTCTCTTCGACGACGCTGTTGTTGTTCGTGGGTGTTGCGCCGGCTCTGGCGTCTGCGGCGGTGCACATTGCGGAGGTTGGGACGACGGCTGTGTCGGGGATCTCGCACGCGAGTTTGGGGAACGTGGATTGGTCCAAGATCGTCTGGATGGCGGTGCCCGGTGGCATCGGGGCATTCGGCGGGGCGTATTTGCTGGTCTACGCTTCGACGGCCGAGGCGACTGCCGGGTTGGTCGAGCCGGCAATGGCGATCATCCTGTTCTCCCTCGGCGTGTACGTCCTCAGCCGCTTCGCCTTCAGGAGGCACGAGCGTCCCGTCAACGTCAGGCCCATAAGCCGCAAGTTCCTCTCTCCATTGGGCCTCGTGGCCGGATTCCTGGACGCCTTCGGCGGTGGTGGGTGGGGCCCCATCTCCACGCCGACCCTCCTCTCTTCGGGGCGGATGGAGCCGCGCAAGGTCGTCGGCACCGTGGACACGAGCGAGTTCGTGGTGGCCCTGTGCGCCAGCATCGGTTTCCTCCTCAGCCTCAGCTTCGCCCAGATCCCGTGGCAGGTCGTCGGGGCCCTGCTCGCCGGCGGGATCGTGGCGGCGCCCATCGCCGCCTATATCGTCCGCATCTTGCCCGCCCGTATCCTTGGCACGGCCGTCGGCGGCGTCATCCTGATCGTCAACATGAAGACGTTCTTCGAGGCCATCGGCCTCACCGGGGTGACGGCCAGCATCGGCTACTTCCTGATCGTCGCCGTCTGGATCGCCGCCATCGTCTTCGCCATATCGGCCATCCGCCGCGACCAGACCGCCGGCGCGGAAGGTCAGCCGGCGTAAGGGCTATCAGCCGTCGGCTTTCAGCCAGAGCTGTATAGAAGCTACACGAACAGGCGGCGGGGTCGGGCTTCGGTCCGGACCTGTCGTTTATCGTCCGGGCATGAGGTCGGACCGTGCTGTACCTTTCCCGTAAAAGGAGAGGAGGCCGGATGAAGACCGTCGAGTTCTACTATGACCTGGTGAGCCCCTACTCGTACCTGGCGCGCCGCGAGGTCTCGCGCATCTGCGATGAGCTCGGGGCTGAGCTATCTCTGAAGCCGATGCTGCTGGGGGCGGTACACAACGCCGTCGGTCTTCAGGCCCCGATAGAGACGAAGCCCAAGGCCCGCTACCAGGCGAAAGACATCCAGCGCTGGGCTGAGCGCTACGGCCTGCCGATAGACTTTCCGAATCCCTTCCCGTTCCGCACCTTGAAGACCATGCGCGCCGCGATGTTCTTGAAAGACAGGGGAGAGCTCGAGGCGTTCACCCGCGAGGCGTTCGCCCTGTACTGGGAAGAGGGCGGCGCCCCGAAGGGCCTGGAGGAGGCGGACGAAGACGGGCCCGTCTCCGAGGTGGCCCGCCGCATCGGCACCGACCCTGACGAGGTGCTTGCGGGGGCTTCCGCACCCGAGGCGAAGGAGGCGCTCAAGGCCGCGACGGGCGAGGCGGTGGAGCGGGGCGTCTTCGGGGCGCCGGCGTTCTTCGTGGGGGACGAGATGTTCTGGGGCAACGACCGGCTGCACTTTGTCGAGGGGGCGCTGCGGGGCGGTTGAGGGGGCTGCCGTTGCCTCTCGGCCACCGGGTTCCCGTTCTGCCAGCCCGGCACCCCCAAATGCGACGCCGACTACTTCTACAGGAAGAGGCCGCAGGCGGTCAAGGACGCCGTAAAGAAGGTCTCCCTCACCGGGAAAATCGGCAAGCCGCTCCTCACGTTGCACGGGAACCTGGACACGCTGCTGCCCATAAGGACGGACTCCGACGTCTACACGAAGCTCGTGCGGCAGGCCGGGCGCGGGGACATGCACCGCTACTACGTCATCGGGAGGGGCAACCACGTCGACTCCTTCTACGACGACAACAAAGAGCGGCTGCGGCCCATCCTGCCCTGCCACCGCGACGCCTTCTCGGCGCTCGAAGACTTCGTTGAGAGGGACGTCGCGCCGCCGTCGAGCGGCTACGTCCCGAAGCCGAAGAACGGCGACGTGGTCAACGAGTGCTCCCTGGAGGAGAAGGCGCCGCGGCCCGACCCCCAGCCGGCCGATCCCGACGACCCAGGGTCCGGTCCCGGCCCGGCCTGCACCATAACCGGCACCAGGGGCAGCGACGAGCTGCGCGGGACCCGGAGAGACGACGTGATCTGCGGCCTCGGCGGCGGCTACACCATCGAGGGCCTCGGGGGGGACGACACCATCAGGGGCGACGCGGGGGGCGACGTCCTCTCCGGCGGGGAAGGCAAAGACACCGTGATCGGGGGCTCGGAAGGGGACGTGCTGGAGGGAGGCAAAGGCGCCGACCGCCTCCTCTCCCTGGCCGTCGGCCACGCCGCCATGTACGGGCCGCAGGCCGCCTTCTTCTCCGAGCTCTTCGGCACGAGGGTCCGCTACTCGGGCGCCTCTCTGGGC
>JALZNL010000380.1 GCA_030857715.1 Actinomycetota bacterium
GGTCACGCTCGTCTTCGATAACGCGTCAGGGGAGATCTCGCTTCCTTACTCGGAGGTATCCGTAACGCGCCGCATCTCGCGGGCAGGGGAGACGGAGTACAGGATCAACGGCTCCCGCTCCCGCCTCGCAGACGCGCGCGCCGTGGCCGGAGAGGCGGGCCTGGGACGCCACAGTATCCTGCGCCAGGGGGCGGTCGACGCCATCGTGGCCGGCGGGGCCGCGGCGTGCCGCCAGGCGCTGGAGGAGGCCGCCGGCCTCGGCGTGTACCGGCGGCGACGCCTCTCGGCCAGCCGCCGCCTGGAACGGGCCGACGACCAGTTGGAGAAGAGCCGGCAACTGGAGTCCGAACTCGCCAACCAACTGCGCAGGATCCAGACCGAGGCCGAGGCCGCCCGCCGGTACAGGGAGCTAGAGTCGCGCTACCGGGAGCTCTCCCTGGCCCACCTCTACCGCGTCGCCACCCGCGAGCTCAGCGATCTCAGGGACCGGCTGCGCGACTCCGAGTCTGGCGTCGAGGCGCTCGAAGCGTCGGAGCGCTCGATCCGGCAAGGCGGGGAGGAGATCGAGGGTCGGCTGCGCGACCTCACGTCGAGCCTCGGGGAGGCGGAGAGACGCGCCGAGGCGCTGGAGGACGCCACGGAAGACCTCCGCGCTGAGAACCTCCGCTCCGACCGCACCCTCCTCCGCCTGGAATCCGGGTTCGGACGCCGGGACGACCGACGCGTCGTCCTCTCGCAACTGCGGGAAGAGCTCGAACGCACCACGCGCAAGCTGGACGGGTTGGTGGAGAGGTCCGGGGTGCTCGCCGCCGAACGCGACGCGGCGAAGGAGGACGCGCGCGACAAGGAACTTTACGCGGACGCGGCCCGCAAGAAGAGTTCGGAGTCAGGCAGCGAACGGTCGCGTCTGGCCACCGAGATCGACAGGCTTCGGGCGCGGCTGGCCGGCCTCGCCACTGAGAGACGGGGCGGGGGCGCGTCGGAGGAGGACCTCGCGCGCCTGCGACGTATCGTGCGGGAGGTGGAAGCACTGCGGGAAGACCGGCCGGGCGACGCGGCGCGGGGCCTGGCGACAGAGGCTAGCGGGGCTCTCGGCCGCGTGGAGTCGTGTTTCGAGGGCGTAAGCCGCAGGCGCGGAGAACTGGCCGCGGCGGTCGGTCGGGCGGAGTCGCGGGTGCGCCGCCTGCGGGCCGCCGAGCCGGCGAGCGAAGGCACCCGGCTCTACGAGGTCGTACGCCCCCGGCCAGGCTTCGAGGCCGCCGTGGAGGCCGCCCTCGGTGACCACGGCGCCGGGGTCCTCGCCGAGAACCTCGACGAGGGCGTGCGCCTGCTCTCCGAGACCGACCCGGTCGCCCTTCGGCTCGACGCCGAGCACGCGAACAGCGACGGCCCGGGACGGCCCCTGCTCGAGTGCGTGGAGGTCATCGACGGCCGGTACGCCGGGGCCGTCGAGCGGCTCCTGGGCGGCATCTTCGTCGTGGACCGCCCCGCCGAGGGCGCGCGCCTCAACGGCCACGTCGCCGTGACCACCGACGGCCTCCGGCTCACCCGTACCAGCGTCAGCATGAAGTCCGCGGCCGGAAACTTCGCCCGCGAGGCGCGCCTGGACGCGGAGCTGGATCTCCTCGACGCGCTCAAGAATGGTCCCGGGGAGACCCTCTACGACCTGCGGGACGGCATCCAGTCCGCCTCAGAACGCCTGGCCGCCGTCTCTGAGGACGTCCAGAAGCTCCGCGGCCTCTCCGAACGCGCCGTCAGGGCCCGCTCCTCCCTGGAGTCCGAGGCCGTCCGTCGCCTCGCCTCCGCGGAGAAAACGCGCCGCCGGCTCCTCGAACGCGAGCGGGAAGCCGGAGAGCTCTCCGGCAGGATCTCCGAGACCGAACGGTCCCTCTCGGAAGTCCAAAAGGCAGCCGCATCCGACCGCGAAACCTCGGACCGCGCCACCACCGCCGTCGAGGCCGCCCGGGCCGATGTAGCCGATTCCGAGAGGCGCCTGCGCTCCCTCGGGGCCGCGATCTCGGACGGCAAGAACCGGCAGAATGCCCTCTCCCGAAGGTTAGGGAAGGCCTCGACCACCGTCGGCGAAGCAGGAACGCCGGACGAACTGGCAAAGCGCGTGGCCGGCCTCTCAACCTCGCTTCTCGCCACGGTGCGCGAACGGAGAACCGGCCTGCGCCGTGCCCGCGCGGAGCTCTCCGAAGACCACCGCCGGGTCTCCGAGGAGCGTTCGCAACTCTCGCGCCGGGCCGTCGAGGTCGCGGGCCAACTGGCGACCGCCCGCGCCGAGGCCGCGCGCATTGCCGAGGAGGTCGCACGGGCCGAGGCCGCCGCCGACGGCTCGGCCGAGGAGATCCAGACCGAATGGGCCAGCACCCTCGATGCCGCCCGCGCCGAAGCCGAGAAGCACCCGAAAGACACCGAAGCCGAACGCCAGACCCTCGCCCGCCGGCTCAAACGCTTCGGCGACGTCAACCTCCTGGCCCTCTCCCAGGAAGAGCACCTGCGCGAACGCCACGAGTTCGTAGCCGCCCAACGCGCCGACGCCGAAGAGGCCTCCTCCGAGCTTAACCGCATAATACACGCGGTGGATCAGGAGATAGAGGTCAGGTTCTCGGAGACGTTCGGGGGGGTTCGGGGGGCTTTTGGGGAGATCGTGCCGAAGATGCTCGCGGGGGCTTCCGGGGTTTTGGACCTGTCGGAGGATGGGGTGGAGATCGGGATCCGGCTCGGGCGCAAGGGGTGGAGGCCCCTGCGGGTGCTTTCCGGCGGGGAGCGGGCCCTGCTGGCGCTTTCTTTCCTGTTCAGCATTTTCCTGAGCCGGCCGACGGGCGGGTCCGGCGCGTTCTGTATCCTGGACGAGGCCGAGGCCGCGCTGGACGACGTGAACCTGGCGCGTTTTCTCTCTGTGGTAGACTCTCACCGCTCCGGCGGACAGTATCTGCTGGTCACCCATCAGAAGCGGACGATGGCCGCGGCGGACGTCCTCTACGGGGTGGTCCAGGACGCTTCCGGGGCCACCACTGTCGTATCGAAACGTTTGCAGGGAGAATAAGAAGTCGCCTATGGCGCGCTCTTGGCGTAATTTTTTCAGACACAGCCCAGACCAACCCGAAGACCAGGCGCCCACCGCCACCGAGACCGAAGCCCCCGCCGAACAGGAGGGCTCCGGCAACGGTGCTGGTGCGTCCGTCATCGAGCCCGCAGATCGGGAGGCCGCCGAACCGGACGGGCCGAGGATCGAAGACGTTGTGCACGCGGATCCCTCGTCCGTAGAAGAGACGGAAACCCGTCCCGAGGAGTCGGCGAGGCCGGAGCTCGATCCGGTGGAACCGCCCCGAGAAGAGACGCTGGAGGCCGAGGAAGTCGAAGAGAGCCTTCCCGAACCGACCTCCATCGAGGAGGCGCCCAGCGCTGAGGCTGCGGCGGAGGAGCAGGAGGCCTCCGGGTGGTTCGGGCGGTTGAGGCTGGGGCTCACGCGGAGTCGGGAGTCGTTTGTCGGGCAGCTCAACGCGGCCGTGGCGGAGTTCAAGGACGCCGAGGACGAGGAGTT
>JALZNL010000381.1 GCA_030857715.1 Actinomycetota bacterium
AAGGTGTCCACGTCGAGCATGAGGAGTCGGTTCCTTTCCCTTCGGGATCGGGCAGCAAGCCGACTTTAGAGCGTGGACACCTTCTGCTCAAATCTCCCACGGGTAACTCACACCAAGCGTTTAAGGACGGATGCTTTCGGGGCACCTCACCGGTGCCGCCTTATCCGGCGGGCGCGATTAGCTGCACGGCGCGCACGACCAGGATCATGACCATCAGGGCCACGCCCCCGAGCCTTAGCGTACCGGCGAGCCCCGTCCGGTCCCGGGGTACGAGCTCCGCCAGCCCGAACCCCAGGACCGCGATTCCGAATGTCAGGTACGCGAGCTTGTCGAAGAGGCCTTCTCTGAAGAAGACAGTCTCGACGAGGAAGTAGCAGGCTATCAGTACGAAGACCCAAGCTCGCCGGCCGCCTTCGGGCTCCTTGAAGACCTTCTCCCTCATAGCTCTCCTCTCGACACTACTTACAGAGCCCGCATCTTTTGCAGCCGTAACCGCCTCTGCAGCACTCGCGTATGACACCCCAAGAGCATATAACCACCGCGCACGCGCCGCAGAGAAGAAGGCCGCCCCAGCAGGTGATAGCGCAAGCCCGGCACTGATAGGCTATGCAGCCTATACCGCGTACGCGTATACAGGGGGAGTACCCGTAGGCTATGTCGCAGGCGTGGTTGCAGTACTTGTCGTTCCCGCACGAGAGCCTCGCCCCAGCTTGTTGCATGACTTGCAACCCGCCGTTCGAGCTGGCCTTTTTCAGAACAAGCGACTCGCCTTCGACCTCGTAGACTAACGCTTCGGCTTTGGTCTTTACCTGGTCTTTCGGCAGGAACGTCGGCTTCTCGTACTCGTGGTAGACCACCAGCCTGTTCTTCTTGGGCATGGCGAACGAGATCGCTAGCACGCTGTTCCCGTCCGACAGGGAGTGCCGCGCGGCTTTCACGACAGCCAGGTCGCCGGAGAAGGCGGGCTTTCCACCCTCTGAAGAGATGCGACCGTCTCCCAAGTCGATCGCCTCGATAACCGTGCGCTCCCTCTCGGCTTTGCCGATCTCTGCGTCGATGGCGCCGCCGCTACGCACCCTATCCCGCCACGCCTGACCGGTTACGTTCGCCACGTCCCTGCGCGATACCACGGCGCGGGCTACCTTGAGCAACTCTTTGCCGGATATCTCCTCGTACCGGACCGAGGCCGCCCCGGCGGGTGCTGCGAGATTTCCGGTACCCGACAGGATGGACAACGCTACCGCCGCGCCGCCCACGCCCTTGAGAAACTGACCGCGAGAGAGACCCGATACGGCCCTGACGGCGGCCGAGTCGGCGAGCTCGAGGTCCGTGTTGGCTTCTCCCAGCTCCTGCATGACTCGCCACGTCGCGACGGGACCAAGGACCCGGCTCAGACGAGCGCCCATGCGCACGCCGGTCCAGGCCCTCACCGGGCCGCCGTTGAGCTCGACGAGCGTGGGAGCCCACGCCGCATCCTTGCCCAGAGCCTGCTCGCGCCAGTGCTCCATCTGCGGATCGTACAGGCTGCGAATCTCTACTTTGTCTCCGACCCGCTCCTCGATCCCCCGGGCCAGCTCGCTACAGGTCACGCATCCTGCGTCGAAGCCGAGCACCAGTCTGCGCCCATCGCCGTTCCGGGTATTCGTCTCCTCCACGTCTTCCGCTCCTCTCCGTCGTTCGTCCGCGACAGTACGAACGTCGGATGGAGTGGGCGGGACCTTTAGCGGGTCGGGGGCTTTGCTATAAGGGGCTGGTTCGGCCGGTTAGCCCGGCTGCTGGGTGGGACGGATCAGGATCTCGTTGACGCTTACCCGTCCGGGCTGCGTCACGGCGTAGACGATGGCGTTGGCGATGTCCTCGGCCTGAAGTATCTCCAGGTTCAACAGGCCACCCAGGCTCTCTTTGGCGTCCTCGTCGGTGATGTGGTCGGCGAGCTCCGTGGCGACCGCGCCGGGCTCGACGATGGTCACCCGGATGTTGTCTTCGAGCAGCTCCTGGCGCAGTCCTTCGGAGATGGCTCCGACGGCGAACTTACTTCCGGCGTAGACGCCGCTGGAGTCGCGGGTGACCTTGCGGCCGGCGACGCTGGAGACGTTGACGAGGTGGCCGCCGCCTTGCTTCTTCATCGTCTCTATGGCGGCGTCCGTCGTGTAGAGCAGGCCCAGTACGTTCACGTCGAACATGCGGCGCCACTCTTCGGAGAGGCCCTTGCCGACGGTCGAGAGGAGCATGACGCCGGCGTTGTTGACGAGGATGTCCACGCGGCCGAACTCGTCTTCGGCTTTGCGGATCAGGCCGTGCGCCTGGCCCTCGTCGGCCACGTCGCAGGCCGCCGCCAAGACCCGGCCGCCATTCTCTTCTATCCGCTTGGCGAGGTCGGCGAGCCGCTCCTCCCGCCGGGCCGCGACGACGACCGAAGCGCCCTCGGCGGCCAGGGCCTCTGCCGTAGCTTCGCCGATGCCGCTCGAAGCGCCCGTCACTACAGCTACCTTGCCGTCTAGTTTTGGCATACGTGAACCTTTCTTCGGGTTTGCCCGTCCGTCGTTCGAGTATCGCCTACGCTACAGCACTTGCCTGCGCCGGTCCCGGGTCTTCGTGGTGTCCGGTCAGTCGGAGGTAGGCGAGGGTCCAGTAGGAGTGGAAGAATGTGCCGGTGGCGCCCGAGACCGCGAGGAGGATGGGGAGCAGGATCACGCCCGCCACGATGCCAGCCACGACGGCGGCCGTGGGCTGTTCCGCGAAGACCAGAATTATGGTCGGGAGGAAGAGGACCAGGCCCACGAGGAGGAGTGCTATCAGAACCGCTATCCCGACCCCGATCCCGAGGCCTAGATTTATGAGCCAGACGAGCAGGCTCCTGCCGATGTTCCGGCGGAAGACTCTGTACCCGCCGCCGACCGACGCGAACACGCCCTCCCGGCGCACCACGATCTCCCTCAAGGCGTACTGCCCGATGATGGAGAAAGGGACGAAGACGATGAGCAGCAGGACGACGCCCAGCAGCCCCGCCAGCACCGCGACGGTGACCCGGGCGCCGACGGACTCCGTGGCGGCGAACGTCCCTGCTATCAGGAGTGCGATGGGGATGCCGATGGCGACCAGCAGCCCGAGCGCTATCAGGAAGAACACGACGTAGTAGCCGAGCACGCGCCAGAAGTTCCGGAGCCCGGCCCTCCAGCCGGACGAGAACCGGCGCCCCTCGCCCCGGTCTATGGCGGCCACGTTTTCGGCCAGCGCCCCCTGGGAGATCAGGGACATCGCTATGAACAGCAGGAAGATCACGACCGCCACCACGACGAGCGCGACGATCAGGGCCGCGTTGTCGAAGATGCCAGGCCCCAATTGCGCCGCGAGGCCGGAAGAACCCGCGCCCGACTGCTCGAAGTCGCCGCCGTCGAAGTTGCCGCCCCCCGATGGGACGTTGCTCAGGAAGTTCGTGCCCGTGCCGCCGGCGAAGAAGCCGAAGAACCAGAGGAACTTGTTGCGCCAGGAGATCACGAACGCGTCCTTTATGAGGTCCCCGTAGTTCATCGTTCGAGCACCCAGGTG
>JALZNL010000382.1 GCA_030857715.1 Actinomycetota bacterium
TGCCTTGCCCGTATTCCTCCACCTGCCTCGTGGTGCCGTCCGTGTGACGGATCGAGTAGGAGATCCTGAAGCGCTCCCGCGCGGCGAGGGCGGCCTGCACCTCGTCCCACACCCTCTCCCGGTCTTCCTCCAGGATCAGGCCCCCGTACTGGAGGCCGTCCTCTAGAAAGTCCGCGGCGGGGTGGCCGGTGAGCTCGAAGACGTAGTCGCTGACGAACTCGAAGGGCCAGCCGGGTTGGTTCGCGCACCGGTAGACCATGGTGGGGGCGTTGGAGAGCAGGGTGGCGAAGCGTCGCGCGCTCTCCTGGAGCGCCTCGTCGGCCTCCTGTCGCCTGTCGAGCATTTCGTTGAAGGCGACGGCCACCGTGCCGAGCTCGTCCGTGGTGTCGAGCTCGATCCTGTGGTCGAGCTCGCCCCGGCCGACCCTGCCAGCCCCCTCCCTCAGACTGCTGATGGAGCCGATGATGCCCCGGTTGATGAGGTACGCCGCCAGGATTCCAACGAGGAGCCCCGCGAGGAGCAACGCGACGAGGGTCGCGTACACGCCGCGGATCGCGTCTTCCGCGGCGGCCTCGGCCTCCCTGAGCTGCCGGGCGTGCCACGGTTGAACCTCTTCGTCGAAGACATCGTCCAACTCGGCTTGAAGCTCCAGGAACCGTCGCTCGTCGGGTTGGAGGTCCTCGCCCCGGACGCCCGACGGCTCGGCGCTCGTCAGGTCCTCTCCCAGAGCGACGAACTCCTCGTAGAGGACTTCGATGCGGGCCCCCTGCTCCTCGCCCCTCTCGGCATCCACCAGCGCGTCGTAGCTGTCCTTGAACCTCTTGAAGTCGGCCCTGTTGTCTTCGAACTGCTCGCGGTAGCGCGGGTCGCCGGTGTCAAGGTAATCCAGGACGTCCCGGGACATCTCCGCGACGTTTATCTCCATCTCGAAGGACGCGGCGCGGGTGGGCTCCTCGACCCTGACTATCTCGTCGAGCGTGTCGTTCACGGCCCGCTCTCTAACGAAGATGATGAGGCAGGCCAGCACGAAGATCAGGATCAGGACCCCGAAGCCGAGCCAGAGTTTGCGCGCTATGGTCATGTTTTGCCTTTTGCTTGGGTGGATTGGTGCCACATGGAAAGACCCACCAGTCAAGATGACCCATCCCCGACGCACCTTCTGCGGGGTATTTTACGATGAAGCGAGCCCCGGTACTACGTGGCAGTCCTCCGCGAGACCCGGGGCCTGGCCGAAGGGAGCCGCCGTCTCAGGCGCGGGGAAGGCGGACGGTGAAGGTCGTGCCCTCGCCTGGGACGCTCTCGACGGTCACCCGGCCCCCGTGGTTCTCGGCGATGTGCCTGACGATGGAGAGGCCGAGGCCCGTCCCGCCGGTGGCCTTGGAGCGCGCCTTATCCACCCTGTAAAACCGCTCGAAGATGCGCGAGAGCTTCCCCTGCGGGATGCCGATGCCGGTGTCGACGATGCTGATGATGATCTCATCCCCCTCCGTTCCCCCCGTGACCTCCACCCGCCCGCCGGGCGGCGTGTACTTCACGGCGTTATCCACCAGATTAGTGAACATGGAGGTGAGCTGCGTCTCGTCGCCGCGGACGGTGTAGCGGGCGGCCTTGCCGAACCGTTTCCACTGGAGGGTGATGTCTTTTCTGCGGGCGACCCTCCTCATGCCCGAGAGCACGGTCATGAGCACGCCGCGCACGTCCACCAGGGTCGGGTACTCGGTCCTCTCCTGGCTCTCCAGCCGGGCCAGGTCGAGGAGGTCTGTGATCAGGTTGGCGAGCCGCTCGGTCTCTTTCTTGAGCTGGGCGGCGAAGAGGCGCGCCTGGACCGGGTCCTCCTCCAGACTCTCCTCCAGGCTCTCGGCGAGGAGCTTCAGGCTGGTTGCTGGGGTCTTTAATTCGTGGGAGACGTTGGCGACGAAGTCGCGCCGGATCTTGTTGACCCTCTGCAGCTCGTCGGGGCTGACGGCCCGGCGCTCTTCGGGCCTATCCGGCTCACGCCTCTCCAGCGCCAACCGCTACCCCGGTTGCCCGGCGCCGGCCCTGAGCCTGGCCTCGAACCGGTAGCCCAGGCCGCGCGCCGTGTGGATAAAGTCGTAGGAGCTTTTCTCCTCCAGGGCGGCCCGGATCCTGCGGATGTGCACGTCAATGGTGCGTGAGGAACCGACGCCCGCGTGCCCCCACACCTCTTTCGCGAGCTCCTCCCGGCTCCGGAGCTCCCCTGGCGTCGAGGCGAGCGCCGCCAGGAGCTCGAACTCCTTGAGGCGCAGGTCCAGCGGTTCGTCCCCGGCCCGGGCCGTGAAGTTCTTGGTGTCCAACTGGAGGTCGCCGGCCTCGATGAGCTTGCCGCGCCCGCCCGTCTCGCCCCTCTTCAGGTTCGCGTTGATGCGGGCGACGAGCTCCTTCATCCCGAACGGCTTCGTCACGTAGTCGTCGGCGCCCGCCTCGAAGCCGCGGACCTTATCCTCCTCGGCGTCCTTGGCCGTGATCATGACGATCATCACGCCCTGATCCCGCTCCCTGATCCTCTCGCACACCTCTATCCCGGACTCACCCGGAAGCATGATGTCCAGCAGAATAAGGTCGGGCCTGAGCTTCCTCGCCATCCGCAGGGCCTCGGCCCCCGTCGTCGCCTGGTTGACCCCGAAGCCGCTCCGGGAGAGGTTGTAGGCGAGGGTGCTCATGATGACCTCGTCGTCCTCGACTATCAGGATCTCCGCCGTGCTAGTCACTAAAACGCGCCCTCTCCCGCTTTTCAGACCCGAACATACCGCAGTATAAACGCCGGGTTCCCACGCTTCAGTTTTTTAACCAGTATTTAACGATAGGCATCGGACGCCTGGAGCGACCACCCGTTTCGGACACGCTACGGTACGCCTTTCGCCCTTCATGGAAAGCAGCCCCCGCAAGGTCACGGCCGCGTTTCCCGTATGAGAAACCGGGGCTACGGCCTTCGCATTGGATGCCTTCTCCTAAGCTGGCCAATGAAATCTCATTTCTAGTCCATCTGAGGGATATACATTGCCCCGAACGGGAGTATGGTGGATTCGTTGCACACAATTTGGTGGGCCGAGGCGCTTTGCTCCCCTTCCCACCTTGGGGAAGGCCGGAGAGCAGGAGGTAGTCTCAATGAGGCACGTGATCAGGGTTCTGACGGCGGCGATATTGCTGATCGGCGTCGGGCAAGGGCAGGCTCACGCCGATGTCACCGAAGTCGAAGGCGGCGCCTTCGGCTACTACCTCAACGTCACCCTCTTCGGCGGCCCCCAGCCCCCCGTGGGACCGACTCCCACGGTGACGCTTCCTGCGGACGGCTCGGCAGGCCCGATCACCGCCACCGCCCCGACGGGCCGCGCGGTAGTCGGGCCCGCCACGTTTTTCACCTCAGGCCAATTGAACGTCAGTACCCAGGGGACGACTGGAGCGACCGGCTCCGTGACCAGCTCGACGAACATCCAGACGGTGAACACCTCTGGCCAGGAGGTGTTCACCGCCAACAGCGTGGCCAGCAGTTGCACCGCGACTGAGGCCGACATCAGCAG
>JALZNL010000042.1 GCA_030857715.1 Actinomycetota bacterium
GCGGAACCTCGACGTGGCGGTGCTGCTCGGTTTCCTCGTCTCCCACCATTTCTTCCGGCAGGGGATCGTCCTCGAGGCCGTCGTCCTGTGGTACCCGCCGCTCATCTACCTGCTCGTCAGGAACCTGCTTCTCGGCTTCGGTATCGGGGAACGGGTGGAGAAGACGAGCAACCTGCCGACGTGGCTCCTGTTCGTGCTCGCGGGCCTGGCGGCCGGGCTCGTCCTCGCCCTCAACACCGACGCGCGCGTCATAGACGTGGGTTACGCGGGGGTGGTGGGGGCCGACCGCATCCTGTCAGGGGAGATCCCGTACGGCAACATGCCATCCGACGTCGGGACCGGCGACACCTACGGGCCGCTCAACTACCTGCTCTACGTCCCCTTCGTCCTGATGTTCGGCTTCTCGGGCTCCTGGGACTTCCTGCCGGCCGCCCACGCCCTCACGATGTTCTCCTTCGTCGCGGGGGGCATGGCCCTCTTTATCGCAGGTTACAAACTGTCCGGGCCCAAGGGAGGCGCGACCATGGTCTTCGCGTGGGCGGCGTTTCCGTACACCATCTACGCGACCAACAACAACACCAACGACGTGATCGTGGCGGCCATATGCGCCATTGGCCTCGCGGCGGCCTCCTCCCCGCTGGGCCGGGGCGCGACCATCGCCGCCGGGTTCTCGGTGAAGCTGTTCCCCATGATCCTGGGCCCCCTCTGGCTCGCCCACGACGGCTGGAGGCGGCGCCCGATTATCGACTACATCCTCGGCGGTCTCGGCGTCCTCCTGGTCGCCTTCTCCGTGCTGCTCCTCCCCGGCCAGCCCGTCGAGGCCGCGAAGCTCTTCTACGAGAGGACGCTCGGCTTCCAGGGCGACCGGGTGAGCCCCTGGACCATCTACAGCCAGGTGCCGGCCCTCGCGTTCCTGCAAAAGCCCCTAACCGCGTTCGCCATCTCTCTCGCCATCCTCGTCGCCTTCGTGCCGCGGCGACGCACCGTCAGGCGCCTCGCCGCGCTCTCAGCGGCCATCGTCATCGCCTTCCAGCTCACCGTAAACTACTGGTTCTTCGCGTACGTGATCTGGTTCGAGCCGTTCGTCTTCGTGAGCCTCCTGCTCGCCACCAACGAGAAGACGCCGTTGGACGGGAGGCGTCAGGCTTCAGAAAGGCTTCAGGCTTCAGGTTTCGGGCATCAGGAAGGAGGAGAGAAAACCGGCGGCCCGGGCGAAGACCAGCCAGGGGAGTAGCAAAACACCTCATCCAGCGACATCGTCCGAATGCCCGGCCGTCTGCGGGCAAGCGCTTTCGACACGGACGTAAACTGCCCGGTTTTGGATATGTCATGCGTTACGTGACATAATCCTGTTGGTGATAAGGAGCTTCGGGGACAAGGAGACGCAGAGGCTCTTCGAGGGGCGTCGGTCGAGGGCGGTTTTGGAGCAGGCGCGCAGGCGGGCACAGGTAAAGCTGGCGTTGTTGGATCGTGCGGAGAGCGTCGAAGAGCTCGAAAGGCCGCCAGGAAATCGGCTGCACAAGCTGGGCGGAGATCGTGAGGGGCAGTGGTCCATCAACATCGACGGACAGTATCGGATCTGCTTTCGCTTCGAAGACGGCGACGCCTACGAGGTGGAGGCGACGGATTATCACTAGAGGAGAGGTTATGGGTGGCTGGACTGAAGAGATACGGCGAGAGACGAGGACCTATGCTCCGGTCCATCCTGGGGAGGTCCTCAAGCAGGAGTGGCTGGAGCCCCTCGGGATGAACCCGAACAGGCTGGCGAAAGCCCTCGGGGTGGACAGGCAAAGCATCTACGACATCGTGGGCGGCAAGCGGGGCATCTCAGCGGACATGGCGCTCAGGCTCGCGCGCTGGTCCGGGATGCGCCCCGCGTTCTGGATCGGGCTGCAGACGGACCACGACCTCCAGGTGGCCGAGTGGAAGCGCGGCCAGAAGATCGCGGAGCAGGTAGAGCCCCTGGCCCCGGCACCCTGATCCGTCTGGGCCGACCATGAGAGATACGCCACGCACAGACGAGCGCCCGGATTATGGCGTCACCTCGAAAACGAGCGGCTCGGGCTTATCGGCCATGATCCCGCCGCGCTCCCAGGCGAACGATACCTGGAAGGGTTGGAGCCATGGCGACGCTTCGCGGTCCGAGGACGGGCAGCCCGAATAGCCGGCCTTCGGCCCCGAATAGATTCTTGCGCGGGCGGCGGACCTAGCCCATTTGGGGGATGCGCGGCCCCATCTGCGCTGGTAGGCTGTTTTCGTGCCGTAGATCACGAAATCCGGAGGACGCCGGTGCAGGTCGCGAAAGGCATACCGTCGAAGAGGCCCTGCATGACGGCGGTCGTGCTGGCCGCCGTGCTCGCGTTAGCCTGGGCTTCCCCCGCGTAGGCGGCGAACGTCGCGGTCACCGTGGGAGCCGGCGACCTGGCGGGCAACTCTCTCGCGAACACCGAGACATACTTCTTTAAGGTGTGGAGGTAGCAGAGTGCAGGCGATACGGGTGACGGCAAAATACAGGTGTGGGATCTTGTTGGTGGCAACCGTAGCGACGCTCGCGTTCGTCCTCCTGTTGGGAGCGCGCCCGGCGGAGGCGCAGGAGACCACCGTCGTGCCTACCGTGGACTGCGTCGAGTACGACGCGGACACGAACATCCTGAGAGCCCATTTTGGCTATATCAACACGGCGTCTGCCCCACTGATCATTCGATTTGGGTCCGCCAACTACTTCGAACCCTTTCCTGATTTCCGTGATCAGCCGACCAATTTCCAGCCCGGCACGCACCGCCGGGTCTTCTCGACGACCGTAGACCTCGATGAGGCTTCGGAGGTGGCCTGGTATCTGTTCGGGGTTCCGGCCAGGGCCACGAACGACCCGAGCCTGTACTGCGCCACGGACGTGTCGCTCTCGCAGTCCGCCGCCCCCGAGCCCGTCCTCGCCGGAGAGGAGCTCACCTACACGCTCACGGCCACCAATAGCGGTCCGGTCCGGGCGACCGGGGTAACGGTCACGGACCCGCTCCCCGGCGGCGCGGACCTCGTGTCCGCGGACGCTTCGCAGGGCTCGTGCTCCGGGACGGAGACGGTGATCTGCAACGTCAGCGCGCTGGAGAAGGATCAGAGCGCCCGGATCACGCTGGTCGTCAGACCCTAGCGCGGGCGAGCTGGTCAACACCGCCAGCGTGGGGGCGGTTCAGCCGGACCCGAACCTCTCCAACAACAACGCGACGGCGCGAACGGCGGTGGTAGCCCCGCCTTCGGCGATCACCGGCCCCGCCAGCGACTTGAGCCAGGGCGGGGCGACGCTCTCGGCGTTCGTGGACCCGAGCGGCTCCGAGACCACCTACCACTTCGAGTACGGCACGGACGCGACCTACGGCTGGAGCACCCCCGACGGGTCCGCCGGCTCGGGCGTGGGCACCGGCCTGGTTGAGGCGACCGTGGACGGCCTGCAGCCGGAGACCACCTACCACTACAGGCTGGTCGCGACCAACGACCACGGAACGCAAGAAGGCTCTGATAGGACCTTCACCACCCTTGCGGACGCGCCGCCACCCAACACGGCTCCCGCCATCACCAGGACAAGCCCGACCTCCGGCGCCAGGATCCGGGACCCTACCCCGACCGTGGGCGCCAACGTCCACGACGAAGAGACCGACCTATCCAGGACCGACATGCGCCTCTGGGTGGATGGCAGGATGGTCAGAGGCTTCTCTTACGACCGCACCAGGGAGCGGCTCTCCTTTACGCCTAGAAAGCCGATGGCGATGGGTAGACACTCGATCCTCATCGTCGCCGTCGATGACGGCGGGCTCTCCACGAACCGTATCTGGAGGTTCTCCATCCGAAGGTAATACGACGGCGAAACTGGAATTACGACGGAGAGGGTTCTCCCCGGTCGTTTCGCTCCCGGCGCCACCGATGCAGGCGCGCCTTGATCCCCGCCTCCTCCCCGGCGTCCCGCGGCTCGTAGTACACCCGCCCTTCTAATTCCTCGGGCAGGTAGTGGTCGTTCATGCCCTCAGGCGCGTCGTCGTGGGCGTAGCGGTAGCCGGCCCCGTAGCCCTCGCTCCGCATCAAGTCCGTGCGGGAGTTGCGGAGGAAGAGGGGAACCTCGGGCGTGGTCTGGCGCCGCACGTCTTCGAGGGCCTTGCCGATGCCGGCGTAGGCGGCGTTGGACTTGGAAGTAGAGGCGAGGTAGGTCGTCGCCTGGGCTAACGGGATGCGCCCCTCGGGCATACCGACGAGCCTGACGGCCTCGGTGGCGGCAATCGCCAGAGGCAATCCGTGCGGGTCGGCGTTGCCGATATCCTCTGAGGCCAGGATCACGAGCCGCCGGGCGACGAAGACGGGGTCCTCCCCCGCCTCCAGCATCCTGGCCAGGTAGTGCAGCGCCGCGTCCGGGTCGCCTCCCCGGACGCTCTTTATGAAGGCGCTTATGACGTCGTAGTGCTCCTCCCGCCCGTAGCGGAGCGCCCGCTGCCCCACCGCCCGCTCCACGTCCGCCGCCTCGACCCGCTTCGTGCCGGCCGCCGCGACCTCCAGCGCGTTGAGCATCCTCCGCCCGTCGCCGCCGGCCAGGCTCAACAGGTACTCGCGCCCGTCGTCCGCGATGCCGACGCCGAGCTCCCGAAGGCCCCGGTCCAGCAGCGCGCCGAGGCCCTCCTCGGACAACGGCCTGAGCCGCAGTACGCGCGAGCGAGAGAGGAGCGGCGCGGTCACCTCGAAGGAAGGGTTCTCCGTCGTCGCCCCTATAAAGTCCACGAGCCCCTCTTCGAGGGCCGGCAGCAGCGCGTCCTGCTGGGCCTTATTGAAGCGGTGGACCTCGTCCACGAAGAGCAGCGTCCCCCGGTCCTCGAACTTCAGCCGCTCGCGGGCACCGTCCAGGGCACTGCGCAGATCCTTCACCCCGCTTGTGACGGCGCTGAGCGGCACGAACTCGTCCTCCGCCACGCCCGCCAGCACGCGGGCGAGCGTCGTCTTCCCCGTCCCCGGCGGCCCCCACAGCACCAGCGAGCCGACCCGGCCCCGCTCCACCACGGCCCGAAGTGGTCTTCCTTCGCCCGTCAGGTGGGCCTGGCCGACGACGTCTTCCAGGGTCTTCGGGCGTAGACGCTCGGCGAGCGGGGCGCGGCGGGAGAGGCTGTCCGTGCTTGATTGGTCGAAGAGATCCATGGGATCAGTATAACGGCGATTCGGGACGTTCCCGGCCTACGACCCGCCCTTGTAATGTTCGTCGTGCTCGCGGCGCTGGCGGTCCATGCGACGTGCGGCTTCCAGGACGTCCCCGGGATAGAGGCTGCGGAGGGCGCCCGTTTCGAGAACCTGGTCCACGGAGTGCTCGGGGATCATCATCCACTCCGCCGCGTGCGGCACGGGCAAGGGCTTGTCGGCCGCCCGGTAGAACAGCCACACTATCCACCGTCCCGGGCGCGAGCCGGACAGGAACCTCATAGACGCATCTCCAGGCAGGATCTCATGAGGGGTGATTCTAGCCGGACATCCGCCCGGCGGCGACACGGCGGCCCACACATGTACAATTACCCTCGTGAACAGGGAGACGGTGGATTTCTACGAGCTTGTGGAGAGGGCGCTGGAAGGACTGCCGCCGGAGCTTGCGGAGCTTCTGGACAACGTGGCGATCGTGGTGGAGGACTGGCCTGACCTCTCCTCGCCGCTGGTCGCCGAGGAGGACGACACGCTCTACGGGCTCTACGAGGGCGTGCCGCTCACGGAGCGAGGTTCGGGGTACTACGGGATCTTGCCGGACAAGATCACGATCTTCCAGGGGCCTCTGGAGCGGGACTTCTGGCAGGAAGAGCTGGAGGAGCAGATCCGGATAACCGTCGTGCACGAGGTCGCACACCACTTCGGCTTCGACGAGGACCGCCTGGAAGAGCTGGGGTGGGGATGAGCGGAGAACGAAAGGACAGCGTGGCCATCGAGCAACGCATGGCCGTCCCCCCCGAGATGGTGGCCGCCTTTGTCGGCGACTTCCGCAACGCGGAGCAGTGGATGGTCGGCGTGGAGGGCATCGAGCCGCTCGGCAACGACGCCTACAAGCTGGAGATAGAGAGCCCGATAGGCAGGATCCACCCCGAAGTCCGGGTCCTGGAGCACAGCCCCACCACCGTCCGCTGGGTCTACGCCTCGGCGGTCGAAGGCGGCGGGCGGGTGGACATCGTCCCCGACGCCAACGGCGGCTGCCGGGTCTCCTACGAGGGCGAGTTCCATCTAAAGAGCGGGTTGCTGGACCGCGCCGCCCGCCTGGTCGGGGCCGAGCGGTTCGCCCGCAACAACGGCGAGCGCTCCCTCGCCCGCCTGAAACACCTCATGGAAGCCCACCGCCTAGGATGACCCTCGGCCTGATAGAGATACTCCTAGTCGTCATGGTCTTCCTCTTCCTCGGCCCCCGCCGCATCGCCGACCTCTTCCGCTCCCTGGGCCGCGGCGTCCACGATTTCGTAGACACTCTAGGCCGCGACAAAAAGCAAAAAGAGATCGAAGACCCCGAAGACGAGGAACCCCCCTCCCGCAAGCAGTGACCCCTCAGATCCGGCAGCCCACGCCCACCTTCACAACCTGATGCCTTAAGCCTAGAACCTGAAACCCGTAGCCTTCCTAAAGCCCCAGCGCCACCCGCCCGGCCGGGCCGACGCGGGCGTTCGGGGGTTTCCTATCGACCCCTGAGAGGTCTTCCCCGGAGTCCGTCAGGTAGACGCGGGGCTCCCTGACGGCGGGGTTGGGGTCGGCGGCGTAGGTCTGCCAGGTGACGCCCCGCCAGGTGAAGGAGAGGAAGGCCGGCGGCTCCTCGCCGCTTCCGAGGCCGACGTGGACCTCGGGCCGGCCGAGGGTACGGGAGAGGGCGTTCATCGAGTCGCGGCTCTCGGAGTCGTTGAAGAGCTCTATGCCGGCCCGGAGCCGGTTGTCAGGGTCGGCGAGGCGCCCGCGCAGGTCGCGCTCGGAGTCTAGCTCGTCTTGCAGGGCCTCCGTCTTCGTCCGGAGGTCGGAGATCTCGGCCTCCCTGCCCTCGAGGTCCCGCTCCAGCCCCTCCACCCTGCCGAGCGCCGTCCGCAGGGCCGCGTCGCGGCGCGTGACGTCGTCTTCGGCCACGCGACGGGCTTCGCCGAGCTCCTCAGCGCGGCGTTCGAGGAGGTAGTCACGGCGGGCTATCTCGCCGTCACGGCGTTCGATCTCGCGCTCCAGGCGGCCTACCTGGCGCTCCGCCCCCTCCCGCCGCCGCCGGCGGGCGCGTGCCTCTTCTTCGAGCTCCCGCACCCGCTCCCTGAGCCGGTCCCGGTTCCGCTCCAGGGACACCATGTGCTCCTCCACGGCCTCCCGCGCCGCGCGCGCCTCGTCCGAGGCCAGGCGCGAGGCCGTTGCCTCCTCGATCAACTCCCGGATGCGGTTGTCTTTTATCCCGATCCTGGCCCTGAGCTCGTCGGCCTCGGAGACCTCGCCGGAGACCCCCCCCGCACCCGACGGAGTCCCCCCGTTCTCCCCGCGCCGTTCCTCTCCGTCCAACGGTCTTCCCCCTACTGCCTGGCTTCCGGCTCCGTCGCCCCGGCCGACGCCCCGGCGTCCTCGTCGTCCGAGGACTGCTCCTCGGCCGGCTTTTTCAGCGACTGCCCGGATTCCCTGGCCGCTCGGCGCTCGGCCTTGATCCTCTCCCGTTCTTCTTTGGACATTTTTGGCGGGCCAGCAGGAGCGTCGTCGGCCTTCTCTCCAGCGTCTGCACCGTCCGGCGTGGTCGTCTCGGAGGCGCCGGTCTCTACGGACTTCCCGGCCTCGCGGGCGGACCTGCGCTCGGCCTTGATCCTCTCTCGCTCCTCCGCGCTCATCTTCTTGGGAGCCTCGGCGGGGGGATCAGCGGGGGCTTCGGCCGTCTCCGCGCCCGCGGCGGGTACGCCGGGGGCGTCCGACTTGAGGGACTTGCCGGACTCCCTGGCCGCCCGGCGCTCGGCTTTTATGCGCTCGCGCTCTTCCTTGGACATCTTCTTTGGCTGGTCCCCGCCGGCCGCGGTGCCGGGCGCCGCCGGCGAGGTTCCCTCGGTCTTGACGGTCTTCCCGGCCTCGCGGGCCGCGCGGCGTTCGGCCTTGATCCTCTCCCGCTCCTCGGCGGACATCTTCTTGGGCTTCTCGCCGTCCGCTTCGCCCTCCGCCTCCGCGGGCTTCTCCTCCGGCTTCTTCGGGAGGCCGGTGATGGCGCTGACCTTCTCCAGCAACTCGTCCGGCGCCGGCCTCTCGGCGGTCCAGGCGTGTGCCACCTTGCCGTCGGGACCGACGATGAAGACCGCCGGGCGCGAGGAGTGTCCGTGGCGCCGGTCCCCCTCGAGCAGGCCCCACTGGGCGCTCGTGGCCCTGGCGTAGTCGTAGAGGAGGTAGGACTTGAGGCCCGACGCGCGGGCAAAGTCGCGGGCCGCCGAAGGCTCTGCCACACCGATGCCGGCGACGGAGGCTGCGGCGAGGTTGATCTCCTGCTCCTTCAACGCCAGCGCCTTGAAGTACTCGACGTCTTCCTCGTTGCCCGGCCGGTAGAAGGCGACCACCACGGGCCCCCTCACGGTCCTCATGCTCAACCTGAGTTGCCCACCCTGGGCGCTCGGAAGGTTGAATTCAGGGGCCTCCGCCCCGACCTCCGGCACCGCCGCGTTCTGTTTGCGCCGCGTAAACATCCGTCCCTCCTTACGTGTGCGAAAGGTCCTTTTCGAATACTACAGCCTGCGCGGGCTTTTGGCCCGGCAGCCCGCGAAACCGGGAACTCCGGGGCTCGGTCTGGAAAGGCGTGCAGCGGGCTGCCTCGCAAGGACAATGGGCCTTCCAACGGCGTCGGGGATGGTCCAACGGTCGACCGAGACAGGGAAGTGTGGGTTCCTGGCCTTCTTCGCCGCAAATTTCGCCGGATCTAGCTCATTGGGGGGATGTAACCACCCGGCGTAACGTACTAAGCTACTTTAGTAACATTGCTGTGGCGGACTGGGCTTCTCCCCCCGCCCCACTACGAGAGGAAGAGCGGATGTCGAGCGGTAGATTTGTCGGGGTGGCGGGCGTAGCGAGCAAGGCGGGCGCCCTCGCGTTCACTACGGCGATGGTAGCGTTGTTGATGGTGCTGCTGGCCGCCGGACCGGCCAATGCCATCACCTTCTCCGTTGACAGAAGCGACGATCCCAACCTCACCACAACCCCGACGGCCGACGACTGCACGTCCGCGACGGCCAACAACTGCTCGCTGCGCGGGGCGATAACGAGGTCCAACGCCCTCAGCACCGACGACACCATCACCTTCGCCATCCCAAGCAGCGACGGCAACTGCAACGCGACTACCGACGTCTGCACGATCTCCGCAAACATCCAGTTGCCGGCCATGTCAGTAACAGACAACGTCACCATAGACGGCTACATGCAGCCAGGGTCCGACCCCAACGACGCGACGACCAATGCCAACAACGCGGTGCTCAAGATCGAGCTCAACGGCGCTGGCACCAACGCGAACGTGTCCGGCCTGGTAGTCACGGGGGCGGGCGCCGGGGGAACCAAGATCAGGGGTCTCGTCATCAACCGCTTCGGCAATCACGGTGTATTGATCAATGCGCCCAACACCGTTGTAGAGGGCAACTTCATCGGCACGGACCCCACGGGCGCCATCGACCGGGGCAACAGCGGGGCCGGCGTGATCCTGCAGTCGTCGTCGGGCAGCCTGGTCGGCGGTCCGGCGAACGCGGCGCAGAACATTATCTCCGGCAACGGCGCGACCGGCGTGACCGTCGCGGGCTCGAGCGCCACGGGCAACGTCATCTCCAACAATCACATAGGCACCGACGCGGACGCAGGAGAGGACCTGGGCAACTCCCTGAGCGGCGTCACGGTGAATGGCGCGCCCGGTGTAATCGTAGGGGGGAACGGTACGAACGGGGCGGGGAAAGACGTGGGGGCCGTTCAGGGGGAAGGTAACATCATCTCCGGCAACAACCAACACGGCGTCTTGATCGACAACATCGGCGCTTCCGGTGCCAGGGTCCAGGGCAACTTTATCGGGCTCAACCTCAACGGCAACGGCTTCTCCAACATCGGCAACGCCAGGGTCAGGGTGCGCGTCTCGAGCGCGCCCCAGGTCGAGGTCGGCGCGACGGGGAGCACGTTCTCCAACGGGCAGGGCAACACGATCTCCGACAACGGCGAGCACGGCGTCGAGATCGCCGGCTCCTCCTCCACGAACAACAAGGTGCTTGGCAACCACATCGGCACCGACTTCAACGGAAGCTCTGATTTTGGCAACACCCTGGACGGCGTACGCATCGGGAATGCCTCCAACACCACTATCGGGGGCACGGTCGCCGGGGCGCGCAACGTCATCTCCGGCAACGCCGCGAACGGTGTCTTTATCTCGGGCACGAGCAGCGCGACCTTCAACAAGATCCAGGGCAATTTGTAGGCACCGACGCGAACGGCACCTCCGACCTGGGCAACGGCGAGGTCGGCGTGCGCATCGATACGCCGGACAACTCTGTCGGCGGAATGGCGAACGGCGCGCGCAACGTCATCTCCGGCAATACAGGGGTCGGGGTCTCCGTGCTCGGCACCGGCGCGGGCGGCAATACGGTTCAGGGGAACTTTATAGGCACGAACGTGGACGGGACGAACACCCCGAACAACCTGGGAAACTTCCACGGCGTGTTCATCTCCGATGCGCCGGGCAACACGGTCGGGGGGACGGACCCCGCAGCCGCCAACACCATCTCGGGCAACGCCAACCACGGGGTCATCGTCGTTGGCGATACCGCGACGGGCAACAGCATCCTTCGAAACTCCATCTTCGGAAACGGCAGCCCGGGCGGGCTGGGCATCGAAC
>JALZNL010000383.1 GCA_030857715.1 Actinomycetota bacterium
ACGGTCAGGGCGACCGCCGACAGTAGCCCGGCCAGCGCGAGCCTCGTGTGGTGCTTCATCTGAAGCTCCTCTCTGTTCCGTGTTCTTCGGCCCGTCATCGAGAGACGGACAGCCTAGAGCCGGAACACCTGCAACGAGGGAAGCGTCGGCCCGCGCGGCGGGGGAAGTACTCCGACCTTGTGGCCGCTCTTCGAGGGCGTCAGAACCGGAAGCTTCACGCCCGCCGACCTCCTGCCGCCCAGCAACAACAACGTCCCGAAGACGAGCAGGAGCAAGGTCGCGAAGTAGGCGGCTCCCGGATGCACCCCGTCGGCGATCTCACCGGAATCGGGCTGGTGAACGCTCGCAGCGTGCGCGGCGGACGCATCCTGGGCGTCCCCCTGAGGCAACTGGTGCGCGTAGCCGAAGGCGCCGTGGCAGAACAAGAGCGCCACCACGACTAGAGAGACGGAGATCCTGCCAGTCCCCGATGCCGAAAAGACACCACCCACCCGGAAAGACGGCAGCCACGTCCGCCCGACGCGGGACACGCCCGCCGCCGAAACTTTCCCCAGAGACCGCCGTTTTACTGCCTCAGCCACCGCACGACTCCGAACCCGAGACTTCCAACTCCGGCTTCTTTTTAACATACCCCCCTCCCCTATACAAGAGGGAATTTTCTCGTGTGGGCGGGGGATTGTTCTTGGGGTTGGGGCGTGTGAGAGACGGGCGTACACTCACTTTGTCTTTGCCGGGTGTTCCGAGTCCGGCATCGTGGGGAGAGGAGGCAGGGTTGCGTTACGGGTTTGTGATCCCGACCGGGGGTCCGCGCGAGGTGGCGGAGCTCGCGCACGAGGTCGAAGAGTCGGGTTGGGACGGCGCTTTCTACTGGGACGGCATCGCCATCGGGGAGATGGACACCTACGACCCGTGGGTGGTGATGGCGGCGATGGCGATGCGCACCGAGAGGGTCCGCATCGGGGCCATGCTCACACCGCCGGCCCGCCGGAGGCCCTGGAAGCTCGCCCGCGAGACGATGACCCTGGACCACCTCTCCGGCGGGAGGCTGGTCTTACCGGTGGGGCTCGGGGCGACCGACGACGGCGGCTTCTCGAAGGTCGGGGAGCCCACGGACCGCAAGGTTCGGGCGCAGAGGCTGGACGAGAGCATGGAGATCTTGACCGGGCTGTGGAGCGGCGAGCCGTTCTCCTACATAGGGGAGCACTACCGGCTGGAGGAGATGGTCTTCCGGCCGCCGACGGTCCAGAGGCCTCGGGTCCCGATCTGGGTGGTGGGTGCGTGGCCGAGCGAGAGGTCCATGAACCGCGCGCTGCGCTACGACGGCGTGCTCGCCCACACGACGCGCGGCGAGGTTGCGCCCGAAGACATAAAGGCCATAAAGACGTACGTCGAAGAGAAACGTGGCGCAGGCTCCTCGTTCGACATCGTGTGGGAGGGCGAGACGCCCGGCGAAGATCCCGCGTCGGCTGCCTCCATCGTGCGTCCCTACGCCGAGGCGGGGGCGACGTGGTGGATCGAGTCGCCCTGGACCCCGCCCAACGCCCCGGAAGACCTTCGCCGCCGCATAAGACAGGGACCACCGCTCGCCGAATAACATCCACAAGAAGCTGATCGCTGAAAGCCGCCGCAAGCGGCGTCCTGAGAGGCGCGAAGCGCCGTGCCGAAACCTACCTACGGGCGTCTTTGAGGATGTCGAAGATCTCCTCTATAAGCGCCTCGCGTTTGTCCGGGGGGAGGTCGCGGGGGTGGATGGTCTGTTTGTCCGACTGGAGGTTGCGAAGGCCGGCCTCTTCTGAGAGGTACTGGTCGATCAGGCGCACTATGGCGTCCACTTTCTCGCGGGGCAGTCCGTCGCCGCCGCGGGTGAGTCTGCTCCACATGGTGGTCCCTTCCGTGACGGGTCGCCTCTGCGCCGGATTATACCGTCGGGGCCGCCCGGAGGGTCAGGTGGGGCGGGAGAGGGTGTGCCGGGGGAAGGCCCGGTCTTCTGAGGGGACGAAGCCTTCGCCCTTCTTCCAGGAGTGGGCGATGATGCGCAGGTTGTTCTCGTCGGCCTGGACGAGGTTGAAGGACGAGGCCCGGCCTGCCTTGATGCGGTTGGAGATGGTGCCGGCGGTGGAGATGACGAGGCCGTGGACGCCCTTCTCTATCGTGTGGACGGCGTCCTGGTGGTCGTGGCCGCAGAGGATGAGCTCCGTGCCGAGGTCCGAGAAGGCGTGGAGGGCCTGCTCCGTGTTCGCCAGGCCGTGGCGGCCTGAGAGCTCGCCGCGGATGGGGTTGTGGTGGATCATGACGATCCGGGCCGCCGCCGGGTCAGCCGCCTCGAAGGCCGCCTTTACCCGCTCGATATCCGCGTGCTTGACGTGCCCGATCACGCCGAGGTCCCTGAACCTCCGTGTTAGCGACCCGCGCGAGATGCCGTGCGCCGTATTCAAGCCCGCTATGACAGCCCCCGGCACCTCCAGCGAGGGGCTCAGATCTTCGGAGATGTGCCTGCGGTACCGGGAGTACTTGAGGTTGTGGGCTTGCTCCCTGAGAAGTCCCACGAAGCCCAGGTTCCTGGCGACGGCCCCGAGCCAGCGGATGTCGTGGTTGCCGGGGATGACGATGCAGGGCGCTATCTCGCCCAACGAGTCCAGGTACGCCCGGGCCTTCACGAACTCCCTGTTCGTACACCGCTGCGTCAGGTCGCCGGAGACGGCGATGGCGTCGGGCCCGACCCCGGCCAGCAAGTCCCTCAAGGCGTCGAGCCGCTCGGAGACGGCGGGGCGCCCGAAGTGAAGGTCCGAAACGTGCGCCAGGGTAGTCACGAGACGGGATTCTACCCGAACGCGCCGGAGGGGGAAACCCGTGTCATCCTGCGGATGCCGGGGTCTGCGCGCTCTCGAGAAACTCGCCCAGCGCCTCGTTGAAACCGCCCTGGTCTTCGAGGTTCGAGAGGTGGCCGACGTCTGGCAGGGTGACGTGGCGCGCGTCCGGTATCTTTGCGGCCATCTCGCCCATGACCTCAGGCGAGGAGATGGTGTCCTCCCCGCCGCCGATGACGAGGGTCGGGACGCCTATCTGCCCGAGGGTCGCGGTCGAGTCCGGGCGCTCGCGCATGGCGCCCAGGGCCGCGACGGCGCCGTCTGGCGTGTTCTCCAGAATGATCGCCCGCACCTTCTCGACGAGGTTCTCGTCCTCGGCGCGGGTCCGGGGGGAGAGCAGACGCCCCATCTGAAGTTCGACGAGGACCCCGATGCCCTCCCTTGCCACCCGCAGGGCCATCTCCTTGCGGGTCTCCCTCGCATCTTCGGTGTCCGGGTCGGGGCGTGTGTTCGCCAGGACCAGGCCCGAGACCCTCTCCGGAAAAGACCTCATGCACTCGAAGGCGACGTACCCGCCCATCGAGACGCCTCCAAGCACGACCCGCGGGATCTCAAGCCTGTCCAGCAGTCCCCGGACGCAACCCGCGTAGTAGCCGACGTCCGGCTGGGCCGGCGTACGCGGAGACCGCCCGAAACTGGGGAAATCCGGGGCGAT
>JALZNL010000384.1 GCA_030857715.1 Actinomycetota bacterium
GGCCAGGAGAGTGCGCGAGATTCGTCAGGAAGCGAACTTCTGGTTTATTCACTCAACCTCGTAGAAGGGGCCCTACAGCATCACTTAGCCCCGACTTGCTCGGCAATCCCGTTTTCGGGTGCCTTTCGCCTCGCTCGTCGAGCGGTTTCATGCCCTTATGGCTCCTCGATACACCCGCCGAGCAGTGGCTAGCGGGTCGTTCCGCATAAGTGATGCTGTAGGGAGGGTTCAGCCTGTTGAAAAAACCAACCCGAGCACGTTCATGGCCGCATAGACTGGCTATAGAGGCTCCAGATCGGGCCTCAGAGTCGCTAAACAGGCGTTTTTGGACCCGAATCGAGGACCGAAAGCAGCAACGGGGAGTTTTCAACGGGCTGGAGTGTTCTCCGAACTTCGGCTAAACGGGGTTCTCGGAAGTTCTGGCCTTCTAGGGCAAGAAGTAGGCCAAACGCTCCCCACTCCTCAGGCTTGCCCATCCGAGGAACCCTCATCCTCCACGTCCGCACCATCCCGGCGCCCGAGGAACTGTACGTTGTCTGCGACGACATCAACTTTGCTTCTCTTGGAGCCGTCCTGGGCCTCCCAGGTGCGGTACTGTAACCTGCCCTCGACCAGGATGGGGTCGCCCTTCTTCTTGTAGGTGGCGATGGTCTCGCCGAGCTCGCGCCAGGCGCTTATGTCGAAGAAGTCCACCTCCTCGTTTCTGGAGCGCACCCGGTTTACAGCGATGCCGAAAGAGCATACCGGCACGCCCGCCTGAGTGAAGCGCAGCTCGGGGTCGCGCGTGAGGTTACCCCCTAAGACCACGCGGTTGAAACTGACCATGAGTATCTCCCTTCTGCGTAAGTATCTGGCGCTCGTGCGCTCATGGCCTCTGGTAACCGATTATACGAGGGGCGAGGTGTTCCACACAGGCTCTTTCCCCTGGTGGGCGCTAAAACAGATCTTCCTTCGAGGTTGCCTTAGACGGAGCTATTCACAGAAGTGCGTGAAAGGGCAATTCTCCGAACTTCGGCTGTAGGGGGTTCTCGGAAGTTCTCAAGAAAGTCTTGTATCCGACCCACAGGGGGTACGCGTGCTTCCGTGGCAGGGTGTATGCTTCACCCGTTACGTGACGGGAGGGGTGGGCACGCTTTTTTCTCCGCCCCGATAGGGAAGGGTGTATGGGGATGACGAAGACCGTTTCACTGCTCGCTTCGATGGCTTTAGCGGTGCTGGTGGCTTGCGTGGCGGCCGCGCTGGCGGCCGCGCCGGGCTCCGGGCAGACGGCGACGGCCACCCTCGTGGGCGCGGGCGACATCGCCTCCTGCTCCCAGAGCAACGACAGCGCCACGGCGAGGCTGCTTGGCAACATACCGGGGACCGTCTACACCTTGGGGGACAACGCCTACCCCTACGGCAGCGCCGCGAACTTCCGCGACTGCTACGACCCCACCTGGGGCAGGTACAAGAAACGCACCAAGCCCACGCTGGGCAACCACGAGTACTACGACGCGAACTACAACATGACCACGAACGCAGGGCCCTACTTCGACTACTTCGGGGCGCGGGCCGGGGCGCGGGGCGAGGGCTACTACTCCTACGACCGCGGTGCCTGGCACATAGTGGCCCTCAACAGCAACTGCGGCATGGTGGGCGGATGCGAGAGCGATTCGCCCCAGGGCCGCTGGCTCCGGAACGACCTCGCCAACAACCCCTCGCTGTGCACCATGGCCTACTTCCACCGCCCGCTCTACTCCACCGGCACCAACGTCGTGGGTCCCGACGTCAAGCCCTTCTGGGACATGCTCCACGACCGCGACGCCGACCTTATCGTCGTCGGGCACGCCCACCGCTACGAGCGCTTCGCCCCGATGACCCCGGATGGGACGCGCTCGGACGCCAACGGCATCAGGCAGATCGTCGCCGGGACCGGGGGGGCCGAGGGCGGCGACGAGATCTCTTACGCCGATGCCCCGAACCTGGAGCGCGTGAAGACCGGCACCTACGGCGTCGTCAAGCTTAGCCTCAGGTCGGACTCCTACGCGTGGAAGTTCGTCCGCGCGGCGGGCAGGGAGTTCACCGACTCGGGCACCACCAGCTGCCACTAGGTGGGCTACTCTCGAGGTTATTCACCCAACCTCGTAGAAGGATCATTCTCCGAACTCCGGATGCAGGATCCCGCATGAATCGCTCCCAGCGACTTCCGAGAACGCTCGTGGACCGGCTTCAAGCATGGTAGTCGTCACTAGATGTTGTGGCGTTGGATGGATATTCGCCGTGGTGGATACCGGGAGCGTGTCGTGGTGTGGGGAGACGGCCCGGCGCGATCTCCCATCCTCCCACGCCGGGCTCTCGCTTACTCGCGCGGCGTGGCCGCCGCCTCTGGCCCCATAGGGGGTACACGGTCAACCGCTTCGGCTTCTTGAGCCTCTCCTCGGGGAGCCGGCCAACACGCTCGTCGAGCTCATTGTTGGAGCGATCAGTTCACCCGCAAACCATGGCCTGCGCGTGGGTCACCAGCGTGGGTCACCGAACCCCAAATCGCGGTACACGGGGTGCCGCTCTTCGGTGCCCCCGGACCCCGGTATATCGAGTTCGTAGGCGGGGATATGGCTATCTTCGTTTTCGGGGAAGGGAGGACCGAGCCGCGAAAGGAGGGGCCGCGCTCCTGGCCCTTGCTAAGCACGACTACCCCCCGTCATGGGTGATGCCCCCCGTCAGGCCTGATGCCCCCCACGGGGTACGGCGGCATCCAGGGACTCCGGCCACTCCGGGAACTCTAGCTCCGGCGTGACGCACCGCCACCCCACCGGCGCGGCCGGCAGGCGCGGCCCCAGGAGTTCCGGGGGCCGGCCCTTCTCGTCGGCGGGTCCCCGAGGTCGTAAAGGTATAGGAGGCCGTGCTTCTGCCTCTCCATGACCTCGCCCCCCGTCAGGCCTAACCCCGCCCACGGGGTTCGGTCGGAGCCCGCTCTCGTGGCACTTCCGGGCCCTGAGGTCGGCCGGCCTCGCGGTCACCGCGTTGGAGGAGCCGGGGCCCACGGAGGGGTTCATGGCCGAGAGCTCGCAGGGGCCGTTCCTGCGCGAGGTACCGCTCCATTGCGTCGCGGAAGCGCGCAAACTGCCGGCGGCGTGGACGGTGCCCCCTCCTCGGGGCCGTGGCGCCGGCCGGGGGGGCAGCTTGGCCGGCCGCCGCACCAACTTTTACTAACATCCGCCGCGGAGCCTCGTGGGGCGAAGGCGTCGATTCCGGTTCTTCCGAGAATCTGATGAAGCGTAGCCGGAGGCTCTCTGGGCGGAAAGTTCGGTCTCTCAGCTCGCGGCGTAGAGTACGCGTTGCCTCAACAGATCGAACTTGCCACGCCCGTACATCGAGCGCTTCACGAGCTTGAGCTTGTTGACCCGGCCCTCGGTCTGTCCCTGGCTGTAGGGCAGGGTCATCGCGGCCACCACGGCTTCCGAGTCCTGCAGCAGCTTGACGGCGAAGGCCTTCAGCTCGGCAATGCCAGATGCTTTCGCCCGCTCTGTCCATTC
>JALZNL010000385.1 GCA_030857715.1 Actinomycetota bacterium
CCCACCGGGCCCGCCAGGGCCACCGGGGCCACCGCCGCGACCGCCCTGGCCGGGAGGACCTCCCGGCCCGCCGGGGGCGCCGCCCCTGTTATTTCCTCTGCCTCGACCCAAAACTTAGTCCTCCTGAATTAGAGCTTGAGTCCGCCCTCGCGAGCGCCCTCTGCGAGCGCCGCGATGCGGCCGTGGTATTTGTTGCCGCCCCGGTCGAAGACCGCCACCTCGATGCCGGCCTCCTGGGCCTTCCTCGCGATGAGCTCCCCGACCTTGCGGGCCGCGTCCTTGCGGTTCTCGGCCTCTCCCACCTCGCGGGAGTCGGCCGCAGCTAAGGTACGGGCCGCGTCGTCGTCGATGAGCTGGGCGTAGACGTGTACGTTCGAGCGGTATACCGAGAGGCGCGGACGCCCGGCGGTGCCGACGATCTTGCGCCGGACGCGCTTGCGCCGCTTCTCCCTGTGGGCCCGCTTTTGAAGAACTGCCATAGATCCTCCCCTATCCGGCCTTGCCGACCTTGCGGCGGACCTGCTCGTCGCTGTAGCGGATGCCCTTGCCCTTGTACGGCTCGGGCGGGCGAACCTTCCGGATCTCCGCCGCCATCTGACCGACCTGCTGCTTGTCGTTCCCACGGACGATGATCGTCGTCGCGTTGGGCACCTCGAACTCGATGCCATCCCGCGGCACAACCGCCACTGGATGCGAGTACCCGACCTGCAGGTTGATGTCCCGCCCCTGGAGCGCGGCCCTGTAGCCGACGCCCGCTATGTTCAACGTCCTCGTGAACCCGTCGGTCACGCCGGTTACGGCGTTCTGGATCAGGGAGCGCGTCAGCCCGTGCATCGCCCGGTCCGGCGGCGCGTCGGAGTTGCGCCGGACGACGACGTTACCGTCCTCCTGCTCCACCCGCACGCCCCGGCCGACGGGCACGGTCAGCTCGCCCCTCGGCCCGGTCACCTTTACGCTCCGGTCCGAGAGCTCGACGTTCACGCCGCCCGGGAGCTCTACCGGAGCCCTACCGATTCTCGACATCTCTTACGACCTCCCTAGTAGACGAAGCACAGGACTTCGCCCCCGATACCCTGGCGCCTGGCCTGGTGGTCGGTCAGGACGCCCTTCGAGGTCGAGAGGATCGCCACCCCGAGCCCGTCAAGCACGCGGGGTATGCTCGTCTGTTTGCGGTACACCCGGCGGCCCGGCCGGCTCATGCGCCGAAGTCCCGTTATGCCGCGCCTGCCGTCGGGACCGTACTTCAGGTCGATGACCAGGCGCTTCTCCACGCCGGTGCCCTTTTCGGAGACCTCCTGCACGTAGCCCTCCTGCTGGAGGATGCGCGCGATCTCCGCCTTCATCTTCGAGTGCGGAATCTGGACCACGTTCTGCTTCGCCATGTGGGCGTTGCGGATGCGGGTCAAGAAATCCGCTATAGGATCTGTGACCGTCATCTTGCTACCAACTCGCTTTCGTTACGCCGGGGATCTTCCCCTCGTGGGCCAGCTCGCGCAGGCAGATCCTGCACAGCCCGAACTTGCGGTAGTAACCGCGCGCCCGGCCGCACCGCTGGCACCGGCTGTACTCCCTGACCTTGAACTTCTGTGGCTTCTGCTGCTTGACCAGCAACGCTTTCCTCGTCATCTCTAACTCTCCCTGAAGGGCATACCGAGGAGCCGCAAAAGCTCCCGAGCCTCTTCGTCGCTCTCGGTCGTCGTCACCACCGCGACGTCCAACCCGCGGGTCGCGTCTATGGCGTCGTAGCTGATCTCCGGGAAGATAACCTGCTCCCGAAGCCCGATGGCGTAGTTGCCCCGCCCGTCGAAACTCCTGGGGTTGATCCCCCGGAAGTCCCTCACCCGCGGCAACGCCACGGAGACGAACCTGTCCAGAAACTCCCACATCCGCTCGTTGCGCAAGGTTACCCTCGCGCCGATCGGCATTCCTTCCCGGATCTTGAACCCGGCGATGCTCTTGCGCGCCCGCCGGATCTGGGGCTTCTGGCCCGTGATCTTCGCCAGGTCCTCCACCGCGCCGTCGAGCGCGCGGCTGTTGACCACGGCCTCGCCTACGCCCATGTTGACCACGATCTTCTCGAGGCCCGGGATCCTCATGGGGTTCTCGATGTCGAACCGCTCCATGAGGGCCGGGGCGATCTCCGCCCTGTACCTGTCTTTTAGCCTAGCCATCGATGTCCCTCCCGGTCTTCTTTGCGACCCGAAGCTTCTCCCCCGAGTCCGTGAACCGGTACCCGACCTTGGTCGGCTCCCCGCTGCCGGGGTCCACCAGCATCACGTTGGAGATGTCTATGGGGGCGTCGAATGTGAAGAGCCCCTGCTGGTTGTTCTGGCTCGGCCTGGCGTGGCGCGTGCGCGTGTTCACGTCGTTCACGACCACGCGGTTCTTCTTCGGTATGACCCGCTCGACCTCGCCGCGTTTGCCTTTATCTTTACCGGAGATCACGACGACCGTGTCCCCGCGTTTTATCTTGAGAGCCATAAGCTAGAGCACCTCCGGGGCCAACGAGATGATCCTCGTGTAGCCCTTCTCGCGCAACTCACGCGCCACCGGCCCGAAGATGCGGGTCCCGCGCGGGGCCCCGTCGGGGTTGATGATGACGCCGGCGTTCTCGCCGAAGCGGATGTACGAACCGTCGTCCCGGCGCGTCTCCTTCTTCGTCCGCACCACGACCGCCCGGACGACCTCGCCCTTCTTGACCGCGCCTCCAGGTGTGGCCTCCTTGACCGTCGCCACGATGACGTCGCCCACACCAGCATTCCTGCGCTTGCTGCCGCCGAGGACCCGGATCGTCAGGATGCTCCTGGCGCCCGTGTTGTCGGCGACCCTAAGTCTGGATTCTTGCTGGATCACTACTCGGCCCTCGACACGATGTTGGCCAGCCGCCAGCGCTTGCGCGCCGAGATCGGCCTGGTCTCTATGATCCTGACCGTGTCCCCAACCCGGGCCTCGTTGCCCTCGTCGTGAACCATGAACTTCTTCGAGCGGCGCACGCGCTTCTTGTACTTCGGGTGCCGGACCAGCGCCTCCACCGAGACCGTAACGGTCTTCTCGGGGGCGTCGGAGACGACCATACCAACGCGCTCCTTGCGGCGGTTCCGCTCGGTGTCGGATTGGATCTGGCCCTCGTCCTGGTCCAGCGCCGGACCCTTGGCCGGTCCTGGATCGAGGCCGGCCTCGACGGTCGCGCCCCCCCCGGCCCCCTCTATGAGGTCCTGCGGCGTCTCGGGTGGTCGCTCCTCGGTGGCACTTTCCGTGGCGCCTTCGGGGGCCTCTTGGGGCGCCCCATTCTGGTTTTTCTCTTCTTCTGTCACTATCCGTTCTCCTGCTGTTTCTGGTTCAGGACGGTGAGGATCCTGGCGATGTTCTTGCGGACCTCTTTTATCTGTCCCGTGTTCTCCAACTGCCCGGTGGCGTGCTGGAAGCGCAGGTTGAAGAGCTCGCGCCGCGTATCGGCGAGGCGGCTCTCAAGCTGCGTAACGTCCAACTCGCGCACTTCTGCGACCTTCATC
>JALZNL010000386.1 GCA_030857715.1 Actinomycetota bacterium
TCTCCTACGTCCTGATCAAGCTCGCAAAGGGCAGGCCCGGCGAGGTCCACCCTCTCCTCTACGTCGCGGCGCTCCTCTTCGCACTCGCGTTCGTGTGGCCCTCCCTGCAGTCGTTGCTCTCCTGAGCCCCGGAGAAGGGTTTATTTAGGGCGTTTCGGGGGTACCTACGAGGCTGGACATAGCCCGAGGCGTGGCACCTGCTGTATATTGCCTGAAAGGGTGCCGCCGCAGAGGGCAGATTACGCGAGGGGGAGGTGAAGGCGTATAGGTATCTTGGCGTTGATAGTGGTGGGGCTCATAGCGGGCGTGCTGGCGAAGTGGATCATGCCGGGCCCTGACCCCGGTGGGATCATAATCACCATCTTGATCGGCATCGCCGGGGCTTTTATCGGCGGTTTCATCGTCCAGAGCTTGTTCGGAGGGCCGCCGCTGACCAGCATAGGCATAAGCTCCATCCTGATCTCGACCCTCGGCGCGGTGCTCTTGCTGGCCGTCTACCGGCTCATTACGCGCCGGGCGGTGTAACGGAGTTTTCAAGCAGAGAGTCATGAACTATCGAGAGGAGAAAAGATGACCGAGCAGAGTGGAACGGGCAGCACGGGTTCCGGTAGCGGGCCGCTTCAGACGGACCGTGGGAACACCACCATCGCGGACAGCGTGGTCTCCAAGGTCGCTGGCATCGCGGCGCAGGAGGTGGACGGCATCCGGATGGGCAGCGGCGCTTCGCAGACGGCGAGCAACCTGCTCGGCTCCATAACCGGCGGCGGTGGTAGCAGCAGCCAGACGCAGGGCGTCTCCGTCGAGGTCGGCCAGGAAGAGGCCGCGCTAGACCTGACGCTGACGGCCGAGTACGGCAAGTCCATCCCACAGCTCGCCGAGGCGGTGCGGCGCAACGTCTCCAACCGGGTCGAGAGCCTGGTCGGGCTGCGGGTGACCGAGGTCAACATCACGGTCCAGAACATCTTCTTCCCGCAGCAGGAGCAGGAGCAGGAGCGCCAGCGCCAGATCGAGGAGCAGCAGCGGGAGCAGCAGGCGCAGGAACAGCAGCGGGTCCAGTAAGCGAGCGGCCGAAGAGGAGCCTGGCAGATCTTGGCAACAGACATACAGCTAGCGAGGGCCGCCTCCGTGGCGGCCCTCGCCACGGAAGGGGTCCACGCCATGGGCCGCGGTCGTTACGTCGAGGCCGCCACCTACGAGGGCCCCGAGAAGGTCTCCGGCGTGGTGGTCGGTCCCGACGAGGTGGAGGTCCACGTCGTCGTCCGCTGGCCGCTTCCCAGGCCCATCCCGGAGATAGCGGGCAGCATCATCGCGCGCGTCGCGCCGCAGGCCGGTGGGCGGAAGACCATGGTCATGGTTGACGACCTGGAGGTGGGCGCCGATGAGGATCTTTAACCGGATCGTCGTGATCCTGCTCCTCGCCGGCCTCTTCGTGCTCGGCGTCTACTCTGTAGCCTACGCCTTCGACCTCTTCGGCAACAGCCTGAGTTCCCTCCTGGACCCGATCAAGTCCGCCGGCACGGGCGCGCAGGACTTTATGAGCGGCGTGGAGTCGGGGAACCTCCCGGCGCTGACGATACTCGTGCTGGTCCTGATCGCGCTCCTCGGCCTGATCCTGCTCGTCTTCGAGCTGAAGCCCGCCTCACCCCGCCGGGTGAGGATGGACAAGGGCACGTTCGTAACGCGGGGCGTGGTGCAGGAGGAGGTCTCCAAAGCGGTCGGGCGGTCCCCGGACGTGCTGGGCCACTCGGTAAAGGCGAAGGCGAAGCGAAGTCCCGGGGCCCAGGTCGACCTGGAGGCGCGGGTGCGACGCGGCGAGGACACGGGCGCCATACAGAGGAGCCTGCGCCGCCAGGTGCAGGAACACCTGGGCGGCCGGGGGTTGCCGGTGAGCAAGCTCAACGTGAAGACAATCGAGTCCGACCCGCGGCAGACAAAGACGAGGGTGCAATGAATGCTTTCAACCGTTTCATCCTGCTGGTCGTCGCCCTGCTCCTGATCGCGATCCCGGTGCTCCTCCTGCTGATAGCCTTCGGGGTACTCTCCGCCGGGGTCGTCGCGCAGTACACCGGCTACAACGCGGCGCTGCAGGCCATAAGCGGCCTCTCCTCCTCGGTCTTCACCACGGTCGTGCGGACCATCATCGCAGTGGTCGGGGCGCTCATAGCACTCATCGCCCTGCTCTTGCTGTTGCGGGAGCTCACCTTCGGGCGCAGGATCGCCAGGAGCACCGTCATGGACGACACGCCGGGCAGGGAGACCATCATCACCTCGGGCGCCGTGAAGACCCTGGCGGACGGCGCGGCGCGGGAAGCCGGTGCCCAGAGTCCCTCCACGTCGCTCTCCTCCGACAAAGGAACCTACAGCGTCTCCAGCCGGATCAAGGTCCCCGACTCGGGCAACTTTACCGAGGTGGCGACGCGCACCAGGGAGAACGTGCGCAGGGTGCTTGACGACCAGGGCGTACCCGTCAAGGACGTCGAAGTAACCGTACAGGGAACCGCTTCTTAGTGAAAGGAAGGTAGGAGATGAACACCTGGACCAACAAACACTGGGGCGCGGTGATCGGGGCGCTCGTGCTGTTCTCGATGTTCCTGATCGGGTTCGAAGAGACCCTGGTCGTCGTCCTGTTCGGCGTTATAGGCTACTTTATAGGTAAGTATCTCGACGGGGAGATAGACCCCGAAGACCTCCGCGCCAGGGCGCAGGGCCGCCGCAGCGGTATGTGAATTCACTTCGCACACCGACCGTCCCTCTGTAGACTGCCGGCATACGCCCCCGTGAATAGGAGACTAATTTTATGGAGACCCTCTGGTTGACGCTAGGCACCCTGAGCTTTATCGCGGCGACCGTCTTCTTTATCTTCCTCATGACGCGGGCGCCGGCGGGCAGTCGGCACTTCTTCATCATCACGGCGGTAATCACGGGCGTGGCGGCCTTCTTCTACCTGACGATGGCGACGGGCAGGACCTCCACTCTAATAGATGGCGACCGCATCTTCTACTTCGGCCGGTACATCGATTGGGTGATAACCACGCCGCTGTTGCTGCTCGATTTGGCCCTGCTGGCCCTGCCCAACTGGCGGCGCAACATCAACCTGATTGTGGGCCTGATCGTGCTGGACGTGTTCATGATCCTGACGGGCCTCCAGGCAGGCGCCAGCACCTCCGGGTTCGCGAGGGGCTTCTGGTTCATCGTCAGCACCGCCGCGATGATCGCGCTCCTCTACCTGGTCTATACCCGGCTCTTCGCCGCTGCCCAGGGCCAGCCCGGTAGCGTACAGGGGGTCTTCCGCACCCTGGCGCTCCTGACCATCGTCCTGTGGTCCCTCTACCCCATCGTGTGGCTGCTCGGCACCGAAGGCTTCAGCGTGGTCTCCTCGACCGTGGAAGTCTTTCTCTTCCTGATCCTGGACATCCTCGCCAAGATCGGCTTCGGCTTCCTGCTCCTCACCAACCGGGAGGCCCTCAGCCAGGCCGGCGGGGGCGGGGGCGCGGCAGCCCAGCCCAGCAG
>JALZNL010000387.1 GCA_030857715.1 Actinomycetota bacterium
TGCGCCCGCCGAGATCACAACCTCTTCGTCCATGTTCACGTCGCTCTCCAGAACCACGAGGGCGGTCATGACCTTTGCCGTAGAGGCCATCTTTATCTGCTCATCCGGGTTCTCGCCGGCGAGTACGCGGCCCGAATCCTCATCGGCGAGCGCCCAGCCGCGGGCGTCTATCTCCAGGCCGCCGGAGCCGCCTCCCGATGACTGCTGAGCCTGGGCGCGCTCCGGGACCGCTCCGACCGCCAGCGCCGATATTGCCATGGCTAGCGCGAGCGCCAGGAGACAGGCCGGGATCCTGGCCCCATCGAGATTCTTATACAACCCTACTCCTCCCTCTTTATGATCAGCAAACAAGACTCGCCGCTAGAGCCGCGGACGACGTATTCAGCGTATATTCTATGCGCCCGCGAGCCTCGATGCTCAAACTGGTCTCAAGCTCTTTCGGACCCACGCAACAAGTAAGCTCAGAGACATTCGCCCCCGGATATGCTAGCCTATTAATGCTAATGGAAGGCTGCGGGAGAGAGCCGCTACGGCGGCCGCCGAAGGTGAAAGGCTCGTGAGGCTCAAGCTGCGCGGGTCGAATCTCTCAGGAAAAAGGACCGCAAGCCGGAGGACGTCCTGGAGAGTCCGACCCGCTACGAGATGGATCCGGCGGGATCGGCGCCGACGGAGTAATACTCTCAGGTCCAGGGACAGGGCGTAGCAGTGGCACTTGGCGCAGACAACGAGAGGCTATCGTCGCTCTTGCCGGACAAGGTGCCGCCGCACGCCCGCCCTAAAACAGACCCAAGGGGGTAGAACCGCCGTGGCGCGATTCACACCGCACACCGAGGAAGATATCCGGGAGATGCTCGACACCATCGGCGTCGAGACGCTGGATGACCTCTTCGCCGACGTCCCGACCAAGTTCGATGGGGAGCTCGATCTCCCGCCCGCGCTCTCCGAGTACGAGGCGCTCACCGACGTCCACAAGGCCGCCGCCGAGAACCGGAGCGGGATGCCGCTCTTCCTCGGGGCCGGAGCCTACGACCGCATCGTGCCTAGCTCGGTGGGCGCGATGCTATCCCGCGGCGAATACCTGACCGCCTACACTCCCTACCAGCCCGAAGTCAGCCAGGGCGGGCTGCAGGTCATCTTCGAGTTCCAGTCCATGATCTCCGAGCTGACCGGCCTCGAAGTCTCCAACGCCTCCGTCTACGATGGCGCCACCGCCGTAGCCGAAGCAGCCCTGATGACCGCAAGACTAACCAAGAAGGACGCCAGAGTGGCCGTCTCGGCTGGCCTGAACCCGCGCTACCGGCAGGTCATCGAGACCTACCGCGTCGAGACCGTCGAGCTGCCGTTCGAGAACGGCGTTACCGACTTCTCCGCCGTCCCGGGCGACGTCTCCGGCGTCTTCGTGCAGAGCCCGAACTACCTCGGCGTCGTCGAGGATATCGAGGCAGCATCGGGCGCGGCCCACGAGAACGGGGCGCTCGCCGTCGCCGTCTGCGACCCGACCGCGCTCGCCGTGCTCGAAGCGCCGGGCGCTCTCGGGGCAGACATCGCCGTCGGCGAGGCGCAGCCGCTCGGGATGCCGCTGCTCTTTGGCGGGCCGTACGCCGGGTACATGGCGACTACGCAAAAGAACGTCCGCCAGCTACCGGGCCGCATCTGCGGCGAGACCGTGGACGAGGACGGAAAGCTGGCCTACGTACTTACTCTCCGTGCCCGCGAGCAGGACATCCGGCGCGCCAAGGCCAACTCCAACATCTGCACCAACCAGGCGCTCACCGCCCTCGCCGCCACCGTATACACTGCCCTCATGGGACCGGAAGGACTGCGCGAAGTAGCGGAGCTTTCGACTTCCAAAGCCCACTATCTCGCTGAGAAGCTGGAGGAAGCCGGACTAAAGCTCCGTTACCCTGACGCTCCGTTTCTGTGGGAGTTCGCGGTGGAGTTGCCCGACGTGGAGCGGGTGAGCGAGGCATTGTTGGAAGCCGGAATCGTTGGGGGCTTGGATCTCGGGGACGGCGCAATGCTCGTCGCGGTGACGGAGAAACGTACAAAAGCAGAGCTAGACGCTTTCGTGGAGGTGGTGCGGAATGCTTAACAACCTGATCCGGGACCGGGGCCGCGAAGGCCGGCGGGGCTTCACCCTCCCCAGACCCGACACGGAGGCAAAGAACCTCAACGACATCGTCCCGAAGGCCGCGCTCCGCAAGGAGAAGCCAAACCTCGCGGAGGTGGACGAGCCGACCGTGGTCCGGCACTACACCAACCTCTCCCGTCAGAACCAGGGCATCGACACTACATTCTACCCTCTCGGCTCGTGCACCATGAAACATAACCCTCGCGCCAACGAAGTCGCCGCCGCGGTTCCGGGTTTCGCCGGGCTCCACCCCTTGCAGCCCGAGGGCCAAGCTCAGGGCGCATTGCGGGTCATGTACGAACTGCAAGGTTTCCTCGCCGAAGTCTCCGGCCTACCGGCGGTCTCGTTGCAGCCGCTCGCCGGGGCGCAGGGCGAGCTGACGAGTATCCTGATGGTCAAGAAGTTTTTCGAGGACGCGGGGGACGAGGCGCGGACCACGGTGCTCGTGCCGTCAACGGCTCACGGTACGAACCCGGCTACGGCCTCGATGGCGGACTTCAAATCCAAAGAGATCGGTCTCGATGAGCATGGCTGCGTAGACGTGGATGAGTTGCGTTCGATGGTCGACGCGTCGACTGCGGCGTTGATGATCACGAACCCAAACACCTGCGGCGTCTTCGAGCGAAACATCGCCGAGATCGCCGAAGTCCTGCACGAAGTCGGGGCGTTCCTGTACATGGACGGCGCGAACATGAACGCTAACATGGGCCGCTTCCGTCCCGCAACCGCCGGCGTGGACATCATGCACTACAACCTGCACAAGACTTTCTCCACCCCGCACGGTGGCGGCGGACCCGGCTCCGGCGCGATAGCCTGCGTCGGACATCTAGCCCCCTTCCGACCCGACCCCGTAGTCGGAAAGGATGGCGAAGAGTACGCCTTCGTCGCCCCGGAGAAGACCATCGGGCGCGTCACGACTTATCATGGGAACTTCGGCGTGTTGCTCAAGGCTTGGAACTACATCAAGATGCACGGCCCGGAGCTTCGCGACGTGACCGATATGGCCGTCCTGAACGCCAACTACGTGCGAGCGAAGCTGCGCGGCACGTATCGCATTCCTTACGACGAGCTGTGCAAGCATGAGGTCGTCGTACAGCCGCCGGAGGGCAAGAAGGCGTTGGATATTGCGAAAGGGTTGATCGACCATGGCTACCACCCGCCCACGATCTACTTCCCCCTGGTAGTAAAGGAAGCCATGCTCATAGAGCCAACGGAATCGGAGTCCAAAGAGACCCTAGACGACTTTATCGGCGCGATGCTGGAGCTGGCCGAGACCAGTCCCGAAGACCTCGAAGCCGCGCCCACTCAAGCCCCGACCCGCCGCCTCGACGAGACTCGCGCCGCCCGAAACCTAAAGGCCCGGTGGTAGCCGATGCCGG
>JALZNL010000388.1 GCA_030857715.1 Actinomycetota bacterium
GGCGCCGCTGGAGCTTTTGCGGAGCGTGCGGGGGATGGACCTCGTCGGGCTCGGGGAGGCCGAGCAGTGTTGCGGGTTCGGGGGGACGTTCGCGGTAAAGAACGCGGAGACCTCGGCGGCGATGCTTGGGGATAAGATCCGGCGCGTCCTCGACACCGAGGCGGAGGTCTGCGCCGCCGGGGACAACTCCTGCCTCATGCACATCGGCGGCGGCCTCCGGCGCCTGCAGGCCGGCGTCCAGACCGTCCACCTGGCCGAGATACTCGCTTCTACGGAGGAAGGATGACCCCGAAAACCAAACCGCCCGACGCCTTCTCCCCCGGCGAGACCCCGACCTTCGAGGTCTCGGCCCGCGAGAGCCTCGCCGACGCCCAGCTCCGCCGCAACCTCGGCAAGGCCACCCAGACCATCCGGAGAAAAAGGGCCGTCGCCGTCGAGGAGATGCCGGACTGGGAGGAGCTGCGCGAGGCCGGCCGCGCCCTCAAAGAGCGCACCCTGCGCCATCTCGACACGTACCTGCTGCAACTAGAGGAGTCCGTGACGCGGGCCGGCGGGGTCGTCCACTGGGCACGCGACGCCGACGAGGCGAACCGCATCATCTCCGGGATCGCGAAGGACAAGGGCGCGGGCGAGGTCGTCAAGGTCAAGTCCATAGCGACGGACGAGACCAAGCTCAACGAGCACCTGGAATCCGAGGGCATCCACGCCTTCGAGACGGACCTCGCGGAGCTCATCATCCAGCTCGCCGGGGAGAACTCGTCGCACATCCTGGTGCCGGCGATCCACAAGAACCGCGCGGAGATCCGGGAGCTGTTCTTGCGGGAACTCGACGTCGAAGACCTCTCCGACGAGCCGAAAGACCTGACTAACGCCGCCCGCCTCTACCTCCGCAAAAAGTTCCTGAACGCGAAGGTCGGCATCTCGGGGGCCAACTTCGCCGTCGCCGAGACCGGCACCGTCTCCGTCGTCGAGTCCGAGGGCAACGGGAGGATGTGCACGACGCTGCCACCGGTGCTCGTCACGCTCATGGGCATCGAGAAGATCATCCCGAGGTGGCGGGACTTCGAGGTCTTTATGCAGCTCCTCCCCCGCTCCTCGACCGCCGAGCGCATGAACCCCTACACCTCGTTCTGGACCGGCGTGTCAGAGGGTGACGGGCCGCAGGAGTTCCACCTCGTGCTGCTGGACAACGGGCGGACGGACGTTCTGGCCGACGAGATCGGGCGCCAGACCCTCAACTGCATCCGGTGCTCGGCGTGCCTGAACGTCTGCCCCGTCTACGAGCGGACCGGCGGCCACGCGTACAACTCCGTCTACCCCGGTCCCATCGGCGCCATCCTGACGCCCCAGCTCGTCGGCATCGGCAAGCCCGGTCCGGACTCTTTACCGTATGCCTCGTCGCTGTGCGGGGCGTGCTACCAGGTGTGCCCCGTCAAGATAAACATCCCCGAGGTCCTCATCCACCTGCGCGGCAAAGTCGTCCGCCACAAGCAGGACAAGGGAACCCTGCGCCAGAAGCTCGACCCCGAGAACGTCGCGATGCAGGCGATGGCGAAGACGTTCCTGGACCCGAAGCTCTACGAGAACGCCCAGAGGCTCGCCAGGGTCGGCCAGTGGCCCTTCGCCCGAGGCGGCAAGATCAGCAGCCTCCCCGGCAGGCTCGCCGGCTGGACGGCCGTCAGGGACCTGAAGCCCGTCCCCAAGCAGTCCTTCCGCGAATGGTGGAAGGAGGAGCGGGGCTAGTGGCGACGGCGAAGGAGACCGTCCTCTGGCGCGCCCGCCGCGCCACCCGCGACGTGCCGGAAGGGGAGCGGCCGGAAGACGTTCCCGTCGAGCGCGGCTACCGCAAAGAAGACGGCGCCCCGCGGGCGGAGATCGTAGCCCACTTCGCGGAGAACGTCGCCGAGTACGAGGCGACCGTGCACCGGGTGGAGGAGGCCGAGCTGCCCGGCCGAATCGGAAAGATCCTCGAAAACCGCGGCCTGGAGAGGCTCGTCGTGCCGCCGCTGTTGCCGGAGGCGTGGATTCCGGACGGCATAGAGGTCTTGCGGGACGCCGCCCGCCCGCGCCTCACGAACGAAGAGCTCGACGGCGCGGACGGCGTGCTCACCGGCTGCGCCCTCGGGATCTCCCAGACCGGCACCATAGTGCTGGACGCCGGGCCGGCGCAGGGACGCCGCGCGCTCACCCTGCTGCCGGACTACCACCTGTGCGTCGTGCGCGAGGACCAGATAGTGGGCCTGGTCCCGGAGGCGTTCGCGAAGCTGGAAGAGACCGTCAGGGAAGAGGGCCGGACCGTCACTTTCATCTCCGGCCCGTCCGCGACCTCGGACATAGAGTTGAACCGGGTCGAGGGCGTGCATGGCCCGCGGGCGCTGGAGGTCCTGATCGTTGGCTGACCGCGCCACGACAAAGGCGGAGGCGCAAGACCGCCTGGAGCTGCTGGAAGCCGAGCTCCGGAGGTTCGTGGAGGTCGCCTCCGAGGAGTTCGGGGCGGAGCGGATAATAGTCTTTGGCTCCCTGGCCCGGGCGATGGAAGAAGGAGCGCAGGCTCTGAATGAATGGTCGGACCTGGACCTCGTCGTGATGGCGGAGACAGAACTGCCGTTCTACGAGAGGGGTCGAAGCCTGCTCTTGCGAGTGCGGCCCAAGATCAGCGCGGACGTCTTTGTCTACACGCCGGCAGAGTGGAAAGAATTGAAAGCCGGACGACTTTTCGTGCAGAGCGAGATGATGGAGAAGGGGAAGGTCGTCTACGAAAGGGCCTGATAACAGCGGCGGCGAAGCAGCGAGCAGGTGGCTGGTGTTCGTGCGGGAGGATCTACGCATGGCAGAACTCGGGTTCCAAGAGTCTTTGTGGAACCAGGTGTGCTTCCACTCCCATCAAGCCGCCGAAAAGAGTCTCAAGGCGCTCTTCGCCTACAGAGGCGACCTTCCACCCAGAACGCACCGCCTTACGAACCTCTCGAAGTCGCTCGAAGACAGATACCCGTCTCTCAGAGAGTCAGCCGATGACCTTCTCGTGCTGGAGAACTACTACATCCCGTCGCGCTATCCGGACGCGACCCCGGGCTCACTGCCAGAAGGCCTGCCCGGGCGCGAAGACGCCGAGAGAGCGCTAGCGGCGGCGCAGGGAATCTCGGAGTTAGTCGGGCAGACGGTTCGAACCGCCGGGTAGATCCGCAACCGTAACCGACGTACCGAAAAACCAGATCCGTGATCGGAAAAGCACCGAAAGAGAGGACCCAAACATGACCTTCTACGCCCTCAACCTGTTCGACCTCGCGGACAACGACTCCTACCTGCAGTATTCTCGCCGTTCTCCGGCGGCTGTGGCCAAGCACGACGGACGGGTGGTCGCCCTGGGGATCCTCGACGAAGCGCTGGAAAGGGAGCCCGAGGTGGAGCCGCGCACCGCCATGATTCTGGTCGAGTGGGCCTCCCGCGAATCTTTCCGCTCTTTTCTGGAAGACCCGGAACTCGAAGACCTCCATCCCCTGCGCGAGGAC
>JALZNL010000389.1 GCA_030857715.1 Actinomycetota bacterium
GATCCCTCGCTACCGCTGGTCCAACTCTACTCGGACGAAGAGACCGGCGAGACCATACGGGCCGACCTCGAGGCGACCGGGGACTACGCGATCGGGATCGGCCCCTCGATGGACGACGTGGACCGCGGGCTCGTCGAGTCGGCGCACGCCCGGTGCCTGGCAGTCCATCCCTACACCCTCGCGGAGAAGCCCGACATGCAAGACCTGATCGACCTCGGGGTAGACGGCATGTTCACGGACTTCCCGAACCGGCTTGAGGAGGTGCTCGACGAGGAGGCCGTGGACGGCAACCGCGCGGCCATCGAGTCCGCTGAGACGTCACGAGCCTGCCTATCCGGGAACGGAACGGAGGTGCCGGACACCGGCGGGATCCCGCTCCTGCTGTCCGCCGCGCTCGGCGCACTGCTCCTGAGCCTCGGCCTTCTGGCGGCCGGTCTACGTCGCGCCTGACGCGCATCCCGCCCGTAGCTCTGTCAAGACAAGCTTCTCGCGTTCGGGACATCAGCGCTTCCGGCCCCCGCGTTGAGGGAGCCGCGTGGCCTTCCAATGCGAGGAGGACTAGCGCATCGTGGTAGGCGCCACGGACGGTCCCGTCGGGGTTGCGGACGAGGGGGCGGGCGCCAGGCGCATTTCGTCCCGTTGGCCCCGTACTCGAGGCCATCGACCAGAGCCTGCCAGCTCGCCTCGATGATGTTCTCGCCTACGCCGACGGCCTTCCACACGCGCTTGCCGTCCGTGGAGTCTATGAGGACGCAGGTTGTGGCGGGAGCTAGGAGGCCGACAGAGTTGGTATGCTGGCGAGGCTTTGAGGCTGTACTTCGACAACAACGTCTACAACCGACTTTTCGACGACTTGAGCGTTCCCAGGAATCGGGAGGAGGCTCAAGCCGTCGAGGGGTTGTTCGAGAAGGTCGTTGTGGGCGAGGTCGAGTTGTACGGCTCGTTCGTATTGGAGCTGGAAAACTCCCGGCTGTCCCAGATACTCCGCCGGGAGCGGGTAGGGGCTTTGATCTCTCTCGCACGGAGTCGCGTGGAACGGGACGCGGCGTTGCTAGCCAGAGCGGAGTGGCTCCAGCGCGGCGGGCTCAGGAAGTATGATGCGCTGCACCTCGCGGCGGCAGAGCGGGCGGAGGTAGACTATTTCGTGACATGCGATGATAGACTGTTAAAAGAAGCGAGGCGAATAGGAGTCGTGGAGACCGTTACGCCTCTGGAGTTATTCGATAAGGAAGTGTTCTAATGCAGACCCGCGACCTCACCGACGAAGAGATCCTCGGGCTCGGGAACCGAGTCCTGTTGGAAAAGCTTGGACCTGCAGGATACATCCGGTTTATCAGGCTGCAAAGACCGCCGGAAGGCGACTACGCGGAGATCCGGGAGAAGATCTTCGAGGGCATGACCGTCCAGGATATCTACGACGAAGCCGTCCGCCTCGAAGCCGAGCGCGCGAGAGGACGCGACGCCGGGCGCTAGGCGCCTTTCCCTCCGTTCACGCCGTACTCCAGCCCGTCCACCAGCGCCTGCCAGCTTGCCTCGATGATGTTCTCGCCTACTCCCACCGCTCCCCAGATGCGCTTGCCGTCGGTGGAGTCTATGAGGACGCGGGTCGTGGCCGCCGTGGCCCGGTGCTCGTCGAGGATGCGGACCTTGTAGTTGGAGAGGTGGATCTCCCTCAGCTCGGGGTAGTGAGGACCTATCGCCTCCCGCAGCGCCTTGTCCAGCGCGTTGACGGGGCCGTTGCCCTCGGCGGTGGAGATGACGCGCTGCCCACGGACAGAGAGCTTTATCGTCGCCTCGGTGGTCGTGCGGCCGTCGGCGCGTTTCTCGCTTATGATCCTGAACGTCTCGAGCTCGAAGAGCGGACGATCCTCGCCGGCGGTACGCCCGATCAGGAGCGCCAGGGAGGCGTCGGCGGCCTCGTAGTGGTAGCCCTCGTACTCGCGCCGCTTTATGGCAGAGAGGATCTGGGTGGCATCCCCGGCGTCCAACCCCAACTCTTCGGCCTTGGCCTTTATGGAGTTCTTGCCGGAGAGCTCCCCGACCGGCGTACGCCGCACGTTGCCGACGACCTCGGGCGCAACGTGCTCGTAGGTGGCGGGGTCCTTGCTTATGCCGTCCACGTGCAGCCCGCCCTTGTGGGCGAAGGCGCTCCTCCCGACGTAGGGCCTGTGCGTGTCCGGCGTGAGGTTCATGAGCTCGGAGACGTAGTTGGAGACCCCGGTGAGTTTTTTCAGACCCTCGTCGTCCACGACCTTCAGGCCCATCTTTAGCTGCAGGTTGGCGATGGTGGTGACGAGGTCGCAGTTGCCCGTCCGCTCCCCGACGCCGTTGACCGTCCCCTGGACGTGCGTCGCCCCGGCTTCGACGGCCGCGAGCGCGTTCGCCACCCCGCACCCGGCGTCGTTGTGGGTGTGGATGCCGACCTCGACGTCCGGGAACTCCCGCACCGTCCGCGCCACGATGGCCTTCAACTCCGTCGGGAGCGTGCCGCCGTTGGTGTCGCAGAGGACGAGCGTCGTAGCACCTGCCTCCGCTGCCGCCCGCAGGACCGCGAGTGCGTGGTCCGGGTCGTCCCTGAAGCCGTCGAAAAAGTGCTCGGCGTCGAAGAGGACCTCTTTTCCGGCATCGGCCAGATACGCGACCGTGTCCTTGACGGACTCGATGTTCTCCTCGGGCGTGGTCCTCAAGACCTTCTCGACGTGCAGCTTCCAGCTCTTGGCGACGATGCAGGCTACGGGCGCCGTGAGTGCGGGGAGGAGCGTAACCGCCGGGTCCTCATCCGCGCGGCCGTTCGGGCGCCGCGCCCGCGTGAAGGCGACGAGCTTCGCGTTCTCCAGCTCCGAGGCGTCGAAGTTCTCGAAGAACTCCAGGTCCTTGGGGTTGGAGGCGGGGAAGCCTGCTTCGATGTAGTGGAGGCCCAGGGTGTCCAGCTCTCGGGCTATCCGGATCTTGTCCTCCGTCGTCAAACTTACGCCCTCGCGCTGCGTGCCGTCCCTCAAAGTGGTGTCAAATAGCCTTATGCTCATGCCACGCCTTCCCCGGCCCCGACCCACCGGCCGACGGCCTCCGCTACCTGCTCCGTAGTCTTGCTCCCGCCGAGGTCGGCGGTCAAAAAATGCGCCTCGAGCGCCACCGAGACGCCCTGCTCGATGGCTTCGGCCATGTCGGGGCGTCCCAGGGTGTGTCGAAACATCATCGCCGCCGAGAGGATCGCGGCGTACGGGTTCGCCTTGCCCTGCCCGGCGATGTCCGGGGCGGAGCCGTGCACCGGCTCGAAGATGCCGGGCGAACCCGGGTCGCCTAGAGAGGCGCTCGGGAGCATGCCCATCGAGCCTGGGAGCATCGCCGCCTCGTCCGAGAGTATGTCCCCGAACAGGTTCTCGGTGAGCATCACGTCGAACCGCCTCGGCTCCCTGACGAGGTGCATCGCCGCCGCGTCCACGAGCACGTGGTCGAGCTCGACATCCGGGTAGCCTTTGGCGACTTCGGTGACGACCCGGCGCCACAG
>JALZNL010000390.1 GCA_030857715.1 Actinomycetota bacterium
GAACACCCCCACTTCCACGGCCTGATGCTGCGGACTCTCCAGATCGTGTCCCCTCCAGTGGACCTGGGAGAACTCGAAGACGCCGATGGCGATAAGCCCGATCACCTCGAGGATCAAAAGCACCCCGATCACCTTTACCGTCCGGTACGATGTCCTATCCGGTTCCATCGGGCCCTCAGCGCCTCCTCTCGACAACTCACAATTCTACAGCCGGCCGGGATGCGAGGTATCTTCAGGCACTTCCATCGGGCGTTCGCGCCAGCCTTGTTGAGGTCCTCGGCGATCCAACGGTAGCCATCCAGAGTATCCCGACCTGGTCAGTGCCGCGATAAGGGTGGGGGCGCAGGCTACCCGGCCTCGATCTGTCCGATCATTCGCCGCCAAAGATCTTGCCTGGGTTCATAATGCCGTTCGGGTCAACGATCCTCTTTATCTCGCGCATGAACGGCAGCGAATCACCGTGCTCTTTTTGCAGGTGCCCGGTCTTTCCCAGGCCGATACCGTGCTCGCCGGTGCAGGTGCCGCCACGTTCCAGGGCGTAGTCCACGATCTCTGCGTTGACCGCCTCGGCCCGCTCCTGGTCTGCCTCGTCGCCCGGGTCCACGGGGAAGACGGCATGGTAGTTACCGTCCCCGACGTGGCCGAGGATGGCCCCGTCCAGGCCGCGGGACTCGATGATGTCGCGGGCGTGGCGCAGGGCGCCGGGGAGGTCCGAGATAGGGACGCACACATCCGTGCTCATCATTCCCATTCCAGGGTAGAGGTCGCGGATGGCGAGGGCCGCGTCGTGGCGGGCCTCCCAGAGTTTCTCGCGGGCCTCCTCGTCGGCCTCGAACTCGAACGAAGAACAACCTTCCGACGCGGAGGCTTCGCGGGCAAGCTCCACATCGCTCTCGACGCTCGCTTTCGAGCCGCTGAACTCGAGGAAGAGGGTCGGGGCAGCGGCGTAGTCGGTGCCTTTGTAGGTGTTTACAGCACCGACCGTGCGGGCGTCAACCAGCTCGACGCGACCGATCCTCATGCCTGTGCGGATCATCGCCACAGCGGCCCTTCCTGCCGCCTCGATGTCAGGGAAGACCGCCCTTGCGGCCACGGTCCACCCCGGGAGCGGGTAAAGGCGTAGGATCATCTCCGTAAAAACACCCAGTGTCCCCTCGGACCCCACGAAGAGTCCTGTCAGGTCGTATCCTGCCGAGGACTTCATAGCCATCCCGCCGGTACGCATCACCGTCCCGTCTGCCAGCACGGCTTCGACGCCGAGGACCTGGTCCCGCATAACCCCGTACTTGACCGCGTTCGTCCCGCTCGCGTTGGTGCCCGCCATCCCGCCTAGCGAAGCGTCCCAGCCGGGATCCACCGGAAAGAGAAGCCCATGCTCGGCTAACGCCGCGTTTAGCGCCTCGTGGGTGAGGCCGGGCTGGACCCGCGCGATGAAGTCGTCGGGCCTGACCTCCAGGATGCGGTCCATCCTTCCCAGGTCGAGGCTGATGCCGCCGTTCACGGGGAGGGTATGGGCTTCCAGGCTGCTTCCCTGCCCGAAAGGCACGATGGGTATACGATGCTCGTTGGCGAAGCGCAGGACCCGTACGACCTCATCGCGGCTCTCCGGGTAAACCACAGCGTCGGGCTGGATCGGGGCATGGTAGGTGAAGACGCCGCCCCCGTGCCGTTCTAGGTCGTCTGCACCTGAGACGATGCGGTCCCCTGGCAGGATGGTACCGAGTCCCGCGAGCAGGTCCATGTTCTAGTCCGTCTCGACGGGATTGGTCAGAGTGCCGAGGCCCTGTATTTCGATAGTAACCTCATCCCCCGCCATCAGCCAGACTTGGGGGTCGCGGGCCGAGCCGACGCCAGGTGGCGTGCCTGTGACTATGACGTCGCCTGGGACGAGGGTCATTCCCTGGGAGAGGAAAGAGACGAGCTCGGCTACCGAGAAGATCATCTTCGACGTCGTCCCGTCCTGCATGACCTCGCCGTTGAGGATGCATCTGATCGAGAGGTCCTGCGGATCTTCGATCTCATCACGGGTCGCGATGAACGGCCCTAACGGACAGAAAGTATCTATGGACTTGCTGCGCGTCCACTGTCCGCCCTCGGAGAACTGGAGGTCGCGCGAAGAGACGTCGTTCGCGTTAGCGTAGCCGAAGACGTGATCCAGGGCCTCGGACTCGGAGACGTTGCGGGCTGCCCTTCCGATAATGACGGCGAGCTCGGCCTCGTAGTCGGCCTGCTCGGTTATGGGGGGTATCCTGATGGCCTCGCCTGGCCCTATAACCGTGTTCGGGTACTTGGCGAAGACGATGGGCTTCTCGGGGATATCTGCCCCTGTCTCTGCAGCGTGGTCTTCGTAGTTGAGGCCTATGCCGATGACCTTCTGAGGCCTCGCTATCGGGGCGTGGATGCGCGCCTCCCCGAGCGGCACAGTATCTTCTCCCGGCTCCGGACTCCCGCCGTACTCGATGAACTCGATCATGTCCTCGTGGGCGAGCGGCCTTATCTCTTCGCCCTCCAAAGATCCGACACGCGGCTCCCCACCACCCACGGAATACGTAACCAGCTTCAAGAGCTCTCCTCTCTCTAGGATCCAAGACGCAACGCTGCCACGCATCTTAGCAGGGACCCTGCCGCGGGACGCCGATGGGGAAGCTCAAGGCGGCGTGCTGAAGTGCTGACATGCGCGGTTTTCAGACTGGCGAGAGGGCGCTTTCGTAGACCGTTGTCTCGAAGTCCATGTAGCCCGTGAACGAGATCGGATCGGCGAACGGGAATATCTGGGTCGCCCAGAAACCTCCGAGGCCGTTCTTGCGGTCGATCCAGAAGTAGAGGTTGGGGAGGCCAGCCCAACCGAGCTCGCCGGCGGGCCTTCCGGTCGGAGCATCGTGGTCGTTGATCATGAAGGTGTATCCCCACGACTTGGGCATTCCGGGGAAGAACTCAGCGTCGTTGGAGAGTTCTTCGATGACGCCGGGCAGCATCTTTATCTTCATGTCCCCGAGGCCGTTCTGGCCCATTATCTCGACCATCTCCGGCGACAGCACCCGGCCATGCTCGCCCTCTCCACCGTTCAGGATCATGCGGATGAACTTCATGTAGTCGCCGACGGTGCTGTACAGGCCGTGCCCTCCCATGTGCTGCTCCGGGTCCGGCGGCAGCTCGAAGTCAGGCATCGCGGAGAGCGTCCCGTCCTCGCCTCGCTGGTGCATGGTCGCCCGCCGCGAGCGCATCTCATCCGTCATAGTGAACGCGGTTTCGTTCATGCCGAGCGGCTCGAAGATACGTTCCTTCATCACCTCACCGAGGCGCTTGCCCCTGGCCCCTTCGACGACCTTGCCGGCCCAGTCTATGTTGCTTCCGTACTCCCACTGCTCGCCCGGATCGAACAGAAGACACGACCTGAGCGACGCCATCTCACTGGTGACGACGCTAGGGACATCCCTTTTCTCACCGTACTTCACGAGGTCCTCGTTGAAGAAGTCGTAGCCGAAGCCCGCGGTGTGCAGCATGAGC
>JALZNL010000043.1 GCA_030857715.1 Actinomycetota bacterium
GAGGATCACGGCCAGGCCGAGCGCATCGTGGACCTCCTCAATGACCTGGAAGGGGTCGAGGTGCTCTGGTCGCGCGACCGGGCGCTGCTCCGGCACGAGGGCGGCAAGCTCGTCATCCGGTCCACCCGTCCCGTCCGGACGGTCCAGGACATGCGCGACGTCTACACGCCGGGCGTGGCGCGGGCGTGCGTCGCGATCTCCGAGGACCCGTCGCTGGCCGGGGAGCTGACCATGATCGGGCGCAGCGTCGCCATCTGCACCAACGGCACGAGGGTGCTGGGGCTGGGCGACATCGGCCCGGTCCCCTCGATGCCGGTTATGGAGGGTAAGGCCGTCTTCTACCACCAGCTCGCCAACGTCTCGGCCATGCCGATCCTGATCGACACTAAGGACGTGGACGAGTTCGTCGAGACGGTGGTCCGCATAGCGCCGACCTTCGGGGGCATCCACCTCGAAGACATCTCCGCTCCCGAGTGCTTCGAGATAGAGCGGCGGCTCATCGAGATCCTCCCCAAGCCCGTCATGCACGACGACGTGCACGGCACGGCCGTCGTGACGCTCGCGGCGGCGCTCGTCGCCTGCCGGCACGCCGGGCTCACGCTGGAGGAGGAGGTCGTCGGCCAGATCGGGCTCGGGGCGGCCGGTTACGGGATAGCCGCGCTCATGGCCGACGCCGGCGCCAGGCGCGTCATCGCCTCGGACCCGAACCCCCTCTCCCACGAGCGCGCCAGCCAGAAAGGCATCGAGATCTCGGACATAGAGACGGTCATGGCCGAGGCCGACGTCGTGGTCGCGACGACGGGCAGGCAGGGCCTCATAGACCCCGCCCTGGTGCGCGAGGGCCAGGTCATCCTGGCGCTCACCAACCCGTACCCCGAGATAGAACCGGACAAGGCCATAGAGGCCGGCGCCGCCTTCGCCGCCGACGGCACCAGCGTGAACAACGTGCTCGGCTACCCAGGCATCTTCCGAGGCGCGCTGCTCTCCGGGGCAGAGGAGATCACGCTCGGGATGAAGCTCGCCGCCGCCGGGGCCATTGCCGAACTCACCAGGGAGTCCGAACTCGTCCCCGACGCCCTCGACCCCGAAGTCCACGAACGCGTCGCCACCGCCGTCCGCGACGCCGCCATTGAGGGCGGCGTGGCCCACATGGACAAGGCCCCCGCGGGCCTGTAGAGGCGGTTGCTTACCGACCAGCGCGCCAAAACCCCGCCCCCGAACCCACCAACACGAACCTCTAACCGGCATCGCCGCAACGAAGGTCACGGCCCTCCTTCACGCGCGCGTCGTTCGAGCGCGCCCCGGTCGGGCTTCATGCCGCCGACCCCCTCCCAATCGTGGAAGGCCGTCGGGACCTTGAACCGCGGCAGGACCCTCTCGAGTTCCCTGGCCAGATCCCCCACATCGCCGCCCTTCCGCACGAAGGCGACGGGCCTCGAACCGTATTCTTTATCCGGCACCGGCACCACAACCGCCTCGTGGACGCCTTCGATCCGGCACAGGGCTGCTTCGATCTCCTCCGGCTGGACATTCTCCCCTCCGGAGACGAATAGGTTGTCCCGCCGCCCCGCCACCTTCAGGTACCCGCCGGCGTCCAACTCGCCGAGATCGCCCGTGCGGAACCAGCCCCCATCGTCGAGTGGGAGACTCAAGCCTCCGCCCCGGAGGTATCCGGCGAAGAGCGTCTCTCCCCTAACCAAAATCTCGCCGTCCCCGGAGATGCGTACCTCGCGGTGCGGCAGGGCGCGTCCCGCCGTGCGGAGCGCTTCGCGGGACGCGCCGGGCGGGGTCGTGGTGACCTGGGAGGCCATCTCCGTGAGGCCGTAGCTGGTGTGGATGGGCACGCCGCGCGCGAGGGCCTCGTCCACGAGCGAAGGGGGGATCGGGCCCCCGCCCATCAGGACCGTCCCGAGCCCGGACAGGTCGGCGCCCTCGTCCAGAAGCCGCAGGAGCTGCGTGGAGACGAGAGAAATGTGGGTGGCCCGTAGTTCGGAGATGGCGTCCCCGAGCGGTGCGTTGGGCTCCGGCAGCGCGATGGTGGCTCCGGCGAGCAGGCAGCGGAAGATTATCGAGAGCCCGCCGACATGGTAGAGCGGCAGCGAGTGCAGCCAGCGGTTCCCGGGCGCGGGCGCGATGTTCCCGTTCGACCCCGCGGCGCTAAAGTAATGATTTCCGAAGGTGTGGAGCGCCGCCTTCGGGGTTCTAGTGCTGCCCGAGGTAAAGACGACCGTCGCCGGACGGTCGAGCACGATCTCCAGCGGCTCCGGGCCCCATTCGTCTCTCTCGCCGTCGGCGAGGATCGCTTCGGGAACCAGCGCATCGACCCCATCCACTACGTCGAAGATTCTCTCGTCGGCGGAGATCAGGGCCGAGCAGCCCGCCTCTTCGAGCAACGGCCCGACGCCGCCGGCCGGCACACGCGTACTCACGGGACAGGCCACGGCCACGGCCCGCACCAGGGCGAGCAGCAGAACGATGTAGTCCACATTTTTCGGCATGTAAAGGGCCACCCTTACGCCGGAAGCGACGCCGAACTCCTTCAAACGTCCCTCCGCCGCAGAGACCTTGCCGTCCAGCTCTCCGTAGGAGATGGACCACCCAGCACCCACAACCGCCTCGGAATCCGGAGATTCGAGGGCCGCCGACCTCAGCGGGCAGGGGACGCGTTTATGGCCTTTGGTCACTTCGCTATGTTATCCCGAGCCGCGGGGTCTCCGTCGCGATCTCGCCCACGAAGTACCGGTCGAGGGATGACTGATCGCATCAGCCAAGAGGAACGGGCTCCAGACGGACCACGTCCACCTTACGCGCGGCCTCCATCGTCTCCCGCACGTCCACCGTCGGCGCCGGGAGCGACAGCGGAACCTCGATCACGTCTTCCGCCAGCGTGCGGTAGGTGTCAAGCCCCGCCGGCTCCTCCCCGACCACCGCCGCCAGCGCCACCAGCGCCCCCGTCCCCACACCACCCTCGTAGGAGGAGCTCACGACCGACGCCATGCCCAGAGCCTTAGCCCTCTCCGCAAGACGCAAGACCCGCCAGACCCCGCCGAGCAACGTCGGCTTGAGCACGACGGCCCTCGCGTAAGCGTGCAGCTCCAGACCTTCCGGTCCCATCCCGACCAGCGACTCGTCGAGCGCCACGGACAGGCCCCAACCCTGCGAAAGCTCGGACAACCGCCACGGCTCGGCCAACGGCTCCTCGACGTACTCGATCCTCACGCCGGAGACCCCCCGGGCAAACTCCAGCGCCTCCCCAAAGCCCCACGCCCGATTCGCGTCCAGCCGCAACGACCCGCCGTCACCGAAGACCTCCCCGACCCTCCGAACGATCTCCACGTCTTCCGCGACCTTCCGCCTTCCAACCTTGAGCTTTACGGCCCGGTAGCCATCCCCTCCCATAGAACAGGCGTCCGCAAGCACCTTCTCTATTGAACCGGAGAGTAGTCCGTTTGTAGATATGGTCTCTCCTGGACGGTACGTCAGCAGCTCGGGCAAGATTTTAGCGCGGGAGGCCGCGGAGAGGTTCAGGAGGGCGACTTCGAGGCCGAAGCGCGCGGAGGGAGCCAGGCGGGCGAGTTCCGGGAACGGGGTATCGCGGGGTCTCGAGAGGCTCGCGGGCATCTCGCGGCCCACCAATGAGGGCGCTATCGTGCGCAGTTGTTCCGTTGCGTCATCCAGGCTTTCGGGGCTGAAACCGGGGAGGGGTGCGGCTTCGCCCCAGCCTTCTGGGCCGTCGTCGGCGGTTAGCCGGATCAGGGCTCCCCCGCGGCGGTGCAGCGTGGCGTCTTTGAGCGTTAGCGGTTCGGAGAGCGCAAGGTCGTAGTGGTAGAGGTCGAAGCCGGCGATCCTCACGCTTCTAGGGGCGGCGGGGGAACCGGGAGAAGTCCGGCCGGCGCTTCTCCTTGTAGGCGTCACGCCCTTCTTGTGCTTCCTCGCTGCCGTAGAAGAGGAGGTTCGCGTCGTGGGCGAGCTGTTGGATGCCGGCGAAGCCGTCCTCGTGGGCGTGGAAGCTCGTCTTCAGGAGGCGGAGGGCGAAGGGGGAGTGCTGGAGCATCTCGTGGCACCAGCTTACCGTTTCCGTTTCGAGGTCGGCGAGGGGGACGACCTTGTTCACGAGGCCCATCTCGAAGGCTTCCTCGGCGGAGTACATGCGGCAGAGGAACCAGATCTCCTTGGCCCGTTTCGGGCCGACGAGTTGGGTCAGGACGGAGGCGCCGTAGCCGCCGTCGAAGGAGCCGACCTTCGGGCCGACCTGGCCGAACTTCGCGTTGTCCGCGGCGATGGTGAGGTCGCAGACCACGTGCAGAACGTGCCCCCCACCGACAGCGTACCCGGCCACCATCGCGACGACGGGCTTGGGACAGCGACGGATCTGGACGTGCAGGTCCGTGACGTGGAAGCGCCCGACCGACGCGCCGCCCGGCGTACGCCGCGGATCGTCCGGAGAGTCGAGGTACCCTGCGTCCCCGCGCACCTTCTGGTCCCCGCCGGAGCAGAACGCGTCAGGTCCCTCTCCAGTGAGGATGATAACCCCCGTCTCGTGGTCCTCGCGGGCGTCTACTAGAGCCCTCATCATCTCCGTGACCGTCAGTGGGCGGAAGGCGTTGCGCACCTCGGGGCGGTTTATGGTGATCTTGGCGATCCCCTCCGCCTTCTCGTACTTGATATCCTCGAACTCTCCGGCCGGTTCCCACGCTATGTCAGTCATGGAGGGAATTATAGGACTTCGGGAGTACCCTGCAGTTAGATAAGGTGCTGGCTATCGGGTCGGAAGCGAGTTCTCTGGCTTGACGGTGTGACTATGCTTCAGATCGGAGCTTACCTCACGACTCCAAGACATTCCCCCACCAAGTTACCCTTGACTGCTCAATCTGTCCTTTCCCCTACCCATGCCTCTACTTCGAGACCAGGAACCCGCGCAAACTCTCGTACGTTGCCCGTGACCATCGTCAGCCCGTGTGCCAGGCAAGTGGCCGCGAGCCACAGATCGTGCGGGCCGATAAGCTGGCCCTCCGCCATCAGCCCGGACCATAGTCGCGCGTGCGCGCGGGCCGTAGCCAGATCGACTGGAAGCAACGGAAAGCGCTCGAGCACTGCCTCCACGAAGGCCGAGCGCCGCTCGCGAACGTTCGAATCCACGGCTCGATGAACGCCGTGGAGCAGTTCGCTAGCGGTGACGACCGACAAGAAGAATTCCTCTTCCTCCCGACCTGCGAGGTGAGATTCCAGACTTATGTTTCCGCGTTCGTGCCCGATCAGGATGCTGGCGTCTATCAAGACACCCAAGAATCCCGAACCTTCATCGTATCAAGTTCGGACCTGGCGGAGATCAAATCCTGAGCGAACTCTTCTGCTTCGGTTTCTGGCAGCTTCGGTAGAGAACCTAGCAAGTCCGGCAACTCAGCCAAGCGCTTGCTCATGGGCAAAACTCCGAGATCGGCAACGGGCTTGTTGCCGGTACGCTGAGCGCCTAGAGCTTCTTCCGCAAGAGCATCGAGCTTCCCGCTGCGTAAGTCGGCTTCGATCTTTTCGTCCCAGACACTTTCATCGAACTCCCGAAACCATTCACGAAAGGCGGCAAGTTCTTCAGCGGAGAGAGCACGAATCTCGGCTTCGATCCTCTCGATATTGCCCATTGGAATCTCCTCTTGGTGGGTAGCGAAAAGTATAGCAGCGGACAGGTTTGGCCTGACCCTAACAGCAACAGGTAGACTGACGGTGGCTACGGGCCGCCGAGGAAGTTCCGTAGCAGACGGAGATACCTCGCAAGGGCTTCTACGTGTACGTTGTGCCCCGCCTCCGGCACGATGGCCGTCGTCATGCCGGGACCCAGGGTTTCCATGCGTCGTGAGACCCCAACGAACTTCTCGTCGCGCTCCCCGGCAACGGCGAGCGCCGGGACCCGGAGGTCCGGAAGCTCACCCCAGAGCGACGGCTGACTTCCTGCCCCCATGCCCCGCAACGACGTCGCGAGCTCGGCGGGGTCGTTACGCAGTTTGTCTTCGATGGTCTTCCGCAAGAGACCCTCGTCCCGCGCGAGCGACGCGAAGAGCGGCTGCCGGTACCAGTAGCGCAGGAACTCGCGAAAGTCTCCCGACTCCAGCCGTGTCGCCTTCTGCTCGTCGGCACGCCGTCGCCTGGCACGCACTTCGGCGCTCTCCAGGCCGGGGGAGGCGGACTCCAGAAAGATCCCGGAGAGGCGGTCGGGGTGGCGTAACGCCAGGTAGAGGGCGAGCCGGCCGCCCATCGAGTAGCCGGCGATCACCGGGTTTTCTACGCCCAGGCCGTCCAGAAGTCCCAGCAGCGCCCGCGACGTCCCCTCGATGGTGTAGGCGTCGGGCGGAAGCCCCGTCGAGGCGCCGTGCCCAGGCAGGTCCACGGCGATGGAGCGATATCGCCCTTCGAGCGCCGCCATTACCCTCCGCCAGTCCACCGAGGAGCCCATGAAGCCGTGCAATAACAGGATCGACGGACGACGGGGATCACCCGAGACAGTGTAACTCAACCCGGTCACAGGGCCAGAAGAGATCCGTAACAAGAAACGCGGCTAACGGGTCGGCGGGACCAGGATCAGTTGGTCCACTTGAGCTGGAACTCAAGCTCCTCTTCGTTCCCCTCTCGCTCGTGCTCGACGTTGAACTCGGCACGCGCAGGCACGTAGACTCTCTCTCCCGCCACCCGGATCTCGAACCTCTCGCCCGTTTCGAGAGCGTCGGCCAGCCGGCGCAACTTCGCCACGAACTCGTCGGTGGAATAGACCTTCTCGACGTCCCTGTCCCGCTTCTCGCTCACCGATTCCTCCTAAATTCGTTGAACAACCGACCCCTCGGTATGCTACCTTGTCGTGGGATACGGTATCATTCCCTCCCCATCCCGGCCGCCACCTCTTCCAGAAGCCTCCGATGGACCGCCACGTTCTCGGCGCGGTCGGTCCGGACCTCTATCAAGGACGGGCCGTCTCCTGACCGGGCCACTCGGTAAGCGGACAGGAACTCCTCCGTCGTCTCCGGTTTCTCGTAACGGAGCCCGAACATGGCCGCCGCGTGCCCGAAACCGACGCCCTGTGGTGTGCCGAAGAACGGCTCGAAGAACGATTCGTGCCCGGAGACCGGCAGGAAGGAGAAGATCCCACCCCCGTCATTGTTCAGGACGACCACCGTCACGGGCAGGTCGCGCAGCATGGCGAGGGAGTTCAGGTCGTGCAGGAGAGCGAGGTCCCCGATGAGCAGGGTGACGGGACCGCCGAAACCCCGCACGAAACCCGCCGCCGTGGCGACGGTGCCGTCTATGCCGCTCGCGCCCCGGTTCGCGGCGACCGGGACGCCCGCGCCGTCCACGGTCGCGTAGGCGTCGAGGTCCCTGATCGGCATGCTGCTCGCCACGACGAGGCCGTGGCCCTCCGGTATCTCCCGGGAGACCAGCCGCGCCACGAGCGGCTCGTTGAGCCCATCCTCCCCCGCCAACGTCCGGTCGAGCACCGATTCCACCTTCCCCGAGGCCGCGCGCCAACTGGCGAACCACGAGTCATCGGCCGCGGAGGGGCGTTCGGAGGCAGCCCGGCCGAGCGCGGCGCAGAAGCTTTCGATGTCGGACTCGACGCTGTGCGTGACGAGGTGGCCGGGGTCCAGCCTGAATGGGTTCTCCCGGACGATGACGTAGGGGTCGGGACGGTGGCGCGCGACGAACCCCTCCAGGCGCTTGCTCAGGGCGCGCCCCCCGAAGTGCAGCACGGCCTCCGGGGCGTGGGCGTCCGCGAAAGCTTTGTCCGCCAGCAGGACGTCGTAGAGGGCGGCGTTCCCGCGGTCCCCGCCGAGGCGTACCTGCGAACCGACGTCGGGCAGGAGCGGCCATTCCAAAGAGAGGGCGAGCTTCTGGACGGCCTCGCCCTGCCCACGGGTCGCCAGCCGGCCCGCCACGACGAGGCCACGCTCGACCGGGCGTAGCCTCTCCCAGAGGTTCTCGACCTCCGCCCCGCCCACGGTCGGCTTTGTCGTCGCGTAGCGGGTGTACGGTTCGGCGGCGTCTCGCCAGCGTTCGGGGCCGGCGGCGGGTGCTTCGTCCTCCTCGGGGCCTGGGATCAGGGGCTCGCGGAACATGAGGTTGATGTGGACGGGGCCTTTAGGGGATCTCCCGGCGCGGTAGACGGCCTGGTCCACGGTCGTCAGGACCGAGGCGGGGTCGACGTCGAGGCTCGGGGCGGGCAGGTCGAAGCGCCAGCGGACGAAGTCGCCGAAGATGTCCGGCTGGTCTACGGTCTGGTTGGCGCCGGTCTGGCGGAGCTCGGGGGGACGGTCGGCGGTCAGGAGGATCATGGGCACGCCGTCCGTGGCCGCTTCGACCACGGCGGGAAGTCCGTTGGCGACCGCGGTGCCCGAGGTCGTGATCCAGGCCGCGGGACGGCCCGTCGCCCGCGCGTACCCCAGCGCCGCGAACGCCGTGCCCCGCTCGTCGAAGTGGACGAGGCTTCGGGCTCTCTCGTTGGCGGCGAGGGCCGCGACGAGGGGTGTGGAGCGGGAGCCGGGTGCTACGCAGAAGAAATCCACGCCGCAGCGGACCAGTTCCTCGACGATCAGGTGCGCCCAGAGGCGGTTAGCGCGCGCGGTTTCCAAGGCCGAACGCCCCGGTGAAGTCCTCGATCTTCTGCTCTATCTCGGCCCACTCCTCTTCGGGCTTCGACCCCGCGACGATGCCGGCCCCCGAGAACAGCGCGAGCGTGCGCCCCCTGACGAGCCCTGACCTTATGCCGACGGCGAACTCGGCGGCGTCCGTCCCGACCCACCCGACAGGGCCAGCGTACCAGCCCCGGTCGAAGGGCTCGAGCGCCCGGATGTCCTCCAGCGCCCCCTCCTTCGGGTACCCCCCGACGGCCGGCGTGGGATGGAGCGCGCCCAGCAACTCGGCGTCCGTCACCCCGTCCCGCAACCGCGCGCGCACCCTGGAGACGAGGTGGCGCCGGTTAGCAAGCTTCATCTCCAAGACGCCCCCCTCGACCTCCAGCTCCTCGCACAACGGCCGGAGCGCCTCTTCTATGCCGACCCGGACGAACCCGTGCTCCGCACGGTCCTTCTCGCTGCCGAGCAGCTCGTCCCGCAGGTCCTCGTCATCATCCGAAGACGCGCCGCGCGGGCGGGTTCCAGCGACGGCCTCGCTCGTCACGAGCCGTCCCTCACGCCGGAAGAGCCGCTCCGGCGACGCCCCGACGAACGCCGTCCCCGGAACGGGCTCGACGTAGAAGTGGAAGCAGCCCGGCGTGGCCTCCCGGAGTTCTCGAAGCACGGAGATCCCGTCCAGATCTTCGGCGAAGCCGAGCCCGGCCCGCCGCGCGAGCACGACCTTGCCAAGCCGTCCTTCGCTGAAGGCCTCAAGCGCCAGCCCGACGTTCTCTTCCCAGCCCCGGCGGTCGGGGGCATCCTCCCGGTAGAGCGGCTCCGGCAGGGCGTCGTCGTCCCCCTCGGACGGCACCCGCATGCCTTCGATCTGCGCCAGTATCTCTTCCTGGCGCTCCCTGTCGCGCGGCAGCACCAGGTTGCACGAGAGCGTCGTCCCCGACTCCCCGACCCGCAGCTCGAAGCGGGGAAGGACGAAACGGTAGGCGCCGAACGGCTCCCACCCCTCCTCCGCCCCGCGCGCCGGATCGAAGCGCCCCCCACCGTAGTAACGGACCTCCGCGTCACCGGCGGCGCGTAGGCGCTTGCCCAGCACGCCGACGTCCTCAGGCCCGGCGCCCGTCTGCAGGTCGGCGGCGCCGGCGGCGGCGTTCTCCGCCCCACCGTCCCGTCCTGACCAGTAGAGCCTCGGGTGCGACCGCTGCTCCCGCAACCACGCGAGCGCGTCGACCGTACCGGCGTCCACCGAGATGCGTGCAACCCGTTCTTCACCCGGGTACTCCGGCGGGGCGGAGAGGGCTCGGCTCACCTTCTCGGCGAGCAGCCAGCGGACCCGCGCGGCGGCGTCCGGCGTGCCGGCGCCCCGAATGCGTCCTCTGCGCTCGCTGCTCAACAAGTCTCGCGCCTCCCGGTCATCTTGCGGACTAGTGTAGCAAGGAGTATCTAGCAGCGGAGCGGCTTCGCTTACAATCCCCGTCCGCTACCCGCCGAGGCGGGGGTACAGCTCCAGATACCGTCCGTAGGCGGCCTCATAGAGCGGCACCTGTTCGCCCGGCAATATGGTCCTTCCGGGCTCGGGGGCGAGATCCAGGGTGTCCTCCGTCGTCCGGTAGACGCCGGAGGCGAGGCCCGCCAGGAGCGCCGCGCCGCGGGCGGAGGCTACGGGCGCGACGCTGTCCGGCAGGAGGCGTAGCGGGCGGCCCAGCACGTCGGCGAGGAGTTGACGCCAGGGCCCGCCCGCCTCCCCGCCGGATCCACCGCCGGCGAGACGGAGCTCGGGTACCGAAGTCCCCGCGTCTTCGAGCGCTTCGAGGCCCTCGCGCAGGGCGAAGGCGACGCCTTCGAGGGCGGCCCGCAGGAGGTGGCCGCGGGCGTGATCGAGGCCCAGGCCGGTCCAGGCGCCCCGGGCGGAGTGGTCGAAGCGGGGCGTCCGCTCGCCGCTCAAGTACGGCAGGAACGAGACGCCGCCCGCGCCGGGGGGGACGGAGAAGGCCTCTTCGTACACCTCTTCCCAGGAGGCGCCGAGCAGCTTCCTGGCCCACTCCAGGGCGAGGCCGGCGTTCTGGATCGCGGCCATCGAGTACCAGAGGCCGGGCGCGGCGGCCCGGTAGAGATGGGTGCGTCCGTTCGGGTCCGGCTCGGGCTCCCGCTTCGCGGCG
>JALZNL010000391.1 GCA_030857715.1 Actinomycetota bacterium
TGGCGACGGACGGCTTCGAGAGGGGCGACTACGTCCACACGCACAACCTCAAGAGCGCGAGGTGGTAGGCATGGAACTCTACGGTTACCGAAGAGAGAATGGGCGGGTCGGGGTCCGAAACCACGTGATCGTACTGCCGGTGGACGACATCTCCAACGCGGCGTGCGAGGCGGTGGCTTCGCACATACAGGGCACGATGGCGCTGCCCCACTCGTACGGGCGGCTGCAGTACGGGGAGGACCTGGCACTCCACTTCAGGACCATGATCGGGACCGGCTCCAACCCGAACGTCGCCGCCGTAATCGTCGTCGGCATCGAGGAGAACTGGACGGGGAAGATCGCCGCCGGCATCGCCGAGACGGGGAAGCCGGTCGCGGCATTTTCCATTGAAGGTCTCGGGGACCTCGAGACCGTCCGGCGGGCCTCCTGGAAGGCGAAAGAGTTCGTCCAGTGGGCCTCGGAGCTGCGCCGGGAGCCGGTCGGGCTCGAAGAGCTCGTCGTCAGCATCAAGTGCGGCGAGTCGGACACGACGACGGGCCTCGCCTCCTGCCCGACGGTCGGCGTGGCGGTGGACCGGCTGATCGAGAGTGGAGCCACGGTCTTTTTCGGCGAGACCTCGGAGCTTACCGGGGGGGAGCACCTCATCGCCGAGAGGATGGCGACGCCCGGGCTGAGGGAGGAGTTCCAGAGGGTCTATGACGACTACGTCGAGCTTATCGAGACGCAGTCCGAGGACCTGTTCGGCTCGCAGCCGACGCAGGGGAACATAGCGGGGGGCCTCTCGACTATAGAGGAGAAGGCGCTCGGGAACATCGAGAAGACGGGAACCAAGGAGGTCGTGGGGGTCCTGGGGCCGGCGGAGACGCCGCAGAACGGGCCAGGGCTGTACTTTATGGACAGCTCATCGGCGGCGGCCGAACACGTCACGCTCATGGGGGCGGGCGGGGCGGTGTTGCACATGTTCCCGACGGGGCAGGGGAACGTCATCGGCAACCCCATCGTCCCGGTGATAAAGGTCTCGGGGAACCCGAACACCGTCAGGACGATGGGCGAGCACATAGACGTGGACGTCAGCGGGCTCCTGAGACGCGACATCACGCTCCCCGGGGCCGGCGACTTGATGATGGAGCACCTCGCGCGCACGGCGAACGGGCGGCTGACGTCCGCGGAGGCTCTCGGCCACCGGGAGTTCACGATGACCAAGCTCTACCGGAGCGCGTAGAGGTTGCGCGTCGCCCGGGAAACGATGCCCGCCGGGAGCCGGCAATACGCGTGAGTGATCCCGTGCCGGAGAACGCGCCGCCTTCCCGCAAACGCCCGGAGCTGGAGGTCCACAACGACCATCCCCGCAACGCGGAGACCCCGCCGCGTCTGCTCAGGGAGAGCTTCGTAACACCCACCGATTCGTTCTACGTCCGCTGCCACGGGGGCGTGCCGGAGGTGGACCCTGGGCGGTACCGGTTGACGGTCTCGGGCCTCGTGGAGAACCCGCTCCGGTTGTCGCTGGAGGACATCCGGGGCCTCCCAAAGACGGAGACCACTGCCACCCTCTACTGCGCGGGCAACCGCCGCGCGGAGCTCATGGATAGAAAACCCATACCCGGCAAGGTAGCCTGGAACGTCGGCGCCGCGGGCAACGCCCGCTGGGGCGGCGTCCTCCTGCGCGACGTGCTCGAAGAAGCCGGCATCAAGGAGGAGGCCCGCCACGCCGCCTTCACCGGCCTGGACCGGGACGTGGAGTCCGGCACCGGCGCACCCTTCGGCGGTTCCATACCCATCGAGAGGGCCGTCGCCGACCGGGTGCTGCTCGCCTACGAGATGAACGGCCGGCCGCTGGCGCCGGAGCACGGCTTCCCGTTGCGCGTGGTCGTCGGAGGCTACGTGGGCGCGCGCAGCGTCAAGTGGCTCTCGGAGGTAACCCTCCAGACGCGGCCTTCGGGAAACCACTACCAGGCCGTCGAGTACAAGCTGTTCCCGCCCCACGTGACGGCCGAGAACGTAGACTACTCCGAAGGCGAGATGCTCGACGAGCTCCCCCTGAACTGCGTGATCTGCACCCCGCAAAACGGCGAAACGGTGGATCGAAGCCCCGTCACAGTACGGGGCTACGCCGTGGCCGGCGGCGACCGCCGAATCGGGCGGGTGGAGGTGTCCACCGACGGAGGGAGGTCATGGACCGTGGCGTCCCTCTCCGAGGAGGGCGGCCCGGGAACGTGGCGCTTCTGGGAGATCAGCCCGGAGCTGGAGCCCGGCCCGCACGAGATCGTGGCCCGCGCGTTCGATTCCGACGGCGGGGCGCAGCCGGCGTCCGTCGATGAGGTCTGGAACTTTCTCGGCTACGCCAACAACGCCTGGCACAGGGTCCGGATCGAGGCCGTAGGCTGAACCGGGGCTAACCGGCCAGCGCCCAGAGCGCCGTGGCGACGCCCAGAGTGCCGGTCAGGATCACGAGGCCGAGGCTCAAGGCCCGGAAGGTCCTCTCCGAGACCTTCTTCAAGAAAGCCGTCCCGACGATCTTTCCGACGATGGCAGCGGGTACGAGGACCAGGGCGAGCCAGACCTCACCCCCCTCGATCAAACCCCGTCCCGCCAGCACGAGCAGGCCGACGAGGCTCATGGCGAGAAAGTACAGCGCGCTCGTGCTCCGGAACTCCGCTTTCGGCAACTCCCGCGAGGCGAGCAGCAACACGATGGGCGGTCCCGCGAGCCCGGTCGAGGTCGAGAGGGCGCCGCTGGCCGACCCGGCCACGACCGGCCCCCACCGCGTCCCCGCCCCCGGCAACCGCACGTCCCGCATCAGCACCAGGGCCGAGAGCACCACGACCGCCCCGACCGCCAGCCTGATGTAGATGGGGTCCAAGATCCGCAACACCTCGGCCCCAAGCACCACCCCGACGACCGAAGGCAACAGCAGCGCCAGGGCCAGCGGTCGGCGCGCCTCCCGCCACGAATCCCACACCACCGCGATGTTGATAAAGATAGAGAAAAACACCGTCAGCACCACGACGGTCCTCGGCTCGTAGACGAAGAGCAGCAGCGGCGTGCTGATAAGCGCCAGCCCGAACCCCGTCAACCCCGTAACCGTCCCGGCCAAGAGCGCTGCCACCATCGCCACCAGCAAGCTCCAGGTCAGCAAGGCGACGCCTCACGCCCCCGCGGACCTGAAACCTGATGCCTGATGCCCGAAACCTAAATCAGCGCAACACGCCGGCGTAGAGGCGCTCCCACGCCTCCATCTCCGGCGTAAAGTACCTGACCCGCGTCTTCTTGTACTCGCGGGTGGAGTAGAGAGATTCGCGCTCCGTGAGGCCGGTCTCCTCGGCCATGGCGTCGAGCACGTGCTCGCATTCCTCGACGCTGCGGCCGTGGACCATGGAGAACACGGAGTAGGGCCAGTCCTCGTAGGTCGGACGCTCGTAGCAGTGGCTTACGGCCTGGTACTGGGCGAAGGCGTTGCCGACCTCTTCTATGCGCTCCTCTGGAACCTTCCAGACGCCCATCGC
>JALZNL010000392.1 GCA_030857715.1 Actinomycetota bacterium
GGCCGCTCCTCTCTTTAAGGGCGCCGACGCGGGCGTTGCGGCGCATGAGCTCCCACTCGCGGCGGTCGTTCTTCTTCTCGCACTCGGGGGTGCAGGGATGGTAGTACCACTCGCCGCCCTTGCCGTATTTCTTCTGGAGGGCGGGGGGGAACTCGACCCACTCCGCGGTCAGCTCCCGGCCGCAGTGGGGGCAGATCTGGTCGTCCAGCCTCAGTACCTCCGCGGGCTTATCCCTCTTCCCCGAAGAGCCACTCGTAGCCTTCCCGGCGCCTGGCAGCAGATTGTCTATCCTCTCCATCCCTCACCCCCCCTCTAGCTCCGCTCTCCCGTACCTTTAACGCCCCGCCTTTTACGGCCCCGCTCTCCTGGACGAGCCTGAGCTTGCGGTCCTGCTCGAAGCGCTCCACGTCCCCGACGGTCTTTACGCCCCGCTCCACCCAACGCTCCAGGATGCTCCTGACGTACCCAACCCTTCGGGCGTCGCGCTCGCTGGCGATCCTGAGCGCCTCCCGCACCGCGTCGGGCGTGAGCCCGTCCCGCCCACAGTACCCGTTCAGGAACTCCAGGATGTGCGGCGCCGGCAGCGTCCCCATGAACCGGAAGTAGTCGTCCGCCGAAACCCCCTCCGGCTCCGCCCTGATCACCTGCACGTCACGGACCGGAGCCCCGGCCTTCTCGCGGACGACCTCGCGGGGACGCTCCACCCGGCTAGCCTTCGGGGGGGAAGCCCCGGCGGGCGGGTGCTCTGCGACCTCGAGCCATCCCTCCCGCTCCACGACGAATCCGGCCCCGACCAGGGCCTCGAAGGCCTCCTCCACACCTTCAGGGGTCGAGCGAAGCAGCTCCGCCAGCTCCTCGACCTCGACGTCGTCGTGCCCGACGTCAGGCAGGACGCGGAGCAGCTCGTAGAGGGCGACGGCCTCGGCGCCTATGTGGGGCATCCAGCGCACGTACAACCGGGCGCGGCCTCCCCGCGCCCGCCTCTCACCCGGCGGTGTGAGCCTGAGCCTCTCCATCCTGCACGCCAGTATAACCACCAGCGGCCCGGCTCTCTAGATGGAAAGGCTTCAGGCAACAGGTTTCGGGCTTCAGGAAAGGCCCGCAAAAGGCATCCCCATGCCGCAAACCTGCGGGCTGTGACCCCGTCGAGGCTTTTGGCGGTGGTGGCGACCTCCCCAATACCTGATGCCTGCTGCCTGAAACCTGAAGCCTACTCGGCCGCCGGTTCGTTGGCGGGGAGGGTGCGGTCCGAGGCGTCTATGCCCGGGATGAGGCCCTGGCTGGCGGCGAGGCCGAAGAAGAGGGCGGCGACGCAGATCAGGACGGTAATCGTACCGAGCCTGCGGGAGCCGAGGAAGTAGCCCAGGATGCCCAGGGCCGCGCCGACGGCGCCGACGGAGACGTTGGCCGTACCGCCGAACAGGGCCGCCACTATGCCGCCGACGCCGAAGAGGAGGCCGATCACGCAGGAGATCCTGCCGACCAGGAGCATCACCTGCTGCTCGCGACCGGCTCCCCTCTCCCGGCCCGGTCCTCCGAGGTCTTCGCCCGGTCTCCTGGTGTCCCTGTCGTCAGTCAAAATCGCCCCCGTCGAGTGTGTCCGGCCGACTCCGGCAAAGCGTACCCGGTCAGGGTACTAGTATAATCCCCGTCTTGTGAGGTTCGAGCGCGCACTGCCGGGCACCAACGAGGTCTTCGGACCGGACGGCCTGCCGCGCCCGGTCTACGAGGGCGTCTTCGAGGAGCTCGCGGGCTCGGGGCCGGCGCGGTGGGAAGAGAAGAAGCGGCAGGCCCACGACGCCTTGCTCAAAGAGCAGCACGCCTTCGGGGTGATGAGCGGGGACAAGACGCACCCGACGGATTGGATCCCGCGCATCGTCCCCGCCTCCGACTGGACCCGCCTCCGCGACGGCCTCGAACAGCGACTGCGCGCCATAAACGAGTTTCTCCGCCGCCTGGAGGCGGGCAAAGAGGAGATCGTTCCAATAGAAATCCTGGAGAGCAGCATCCTCTACGACATGGAAACCCCCAACCGCTTCGGGCCGGTGCCGGTGCGCCAGATCGCCTTCGACGTCGTCGCCGTCGAGAGCAACAGGGCCGGCCGGACCGGCGGCTGGGAGTACCTCGTCATCGAAGAGAACGCCAAGATGCCCGTGGGCCTCGCCGCCATGACCCGCCGGCGCAGGATGGGGGAGGAGATCTTCTTCCCCAAAACCTACAAAAACTTCCCGGTCTACCCCCTGGACGGCTGGCTAGGGCGCCTCGGGGACTCGCTGCGGGCAGCCTCCCCAAAAGGACCCGAGGCGACCCTCGCCGTCGTCTCCAGCGGACCCGCCGACCAGTTCTACCTGGACCACCACATCTACGCCCACGAGATGGGCGCGGTGCTGGCCGAGACAAAGGAGTTGGAGGTAGACGGGGGTTTCCTCGTCCACCGTCCGAGCGGCCGGCGGATAGACGTAATCTACGAGCGCGTGGACGAGGACACGCTCTACGCCGAGGTGCCTGGGCTCCTCGAGTGCCACCTCGAGGGCAACGTCCACGTCCTGTTCGCCCCGAACTCCGAGGTCATAGACGACAAGGGCGTCGGCGTCTTCGTCCCGGAGATGGTGCGTCGTTATCTGGGAGAGGAGCCCCTGATAGAGAACGCCCGCACCTGGTCGCTCGCGGTTGAGGAGGACCGGCGATACGTCATGGACCACTTCGCCGAGCTCGTCGTCAAGAGCCGGGGCGGTTACGGTGGCAAGGAGGTCATGATCGGGCCGGAAGAGACACAGGAAGGCGTCGAGAGGTTCCGCCGGATAGTAGAGGAGAACCCCATCGAGTACATAGCCCAGGAGACCATAGACTTCTCGACCCACGTCCTCTGCGAGACGGACAGAGCCGGGGAGGATTTCCTCTTGCGCGACTCCTACGCGGACTACCGGGTGCTCGTGCTCGCGCCGGACGCGGAGGACCCCGGCGTGGTCGAGGCGGTGCCGGGTTCCCTGAGCCGGGTGGCGGCCCCGGGCAAGCACGTCGTCAACATCTCCAGCGGGGGCAAGATGAAAGACACCTGGGTGCTCGAACGATGAACTACGGGGACCTCATAAAGGACGCGTTCGCGATCTCCTGGCGCAACAAGTTCCTCTGGTTCTTCGGCTTCTTCGCCGGCGGCACGGGCACGAACTTTCTGACAAACGTCCCGTCCGGGGGCGGCAACTTCGACGGCGGCGACTTCGAGCAGTCGGGCGCGGGGGCCTTAGGCCTCGCGGCGCAGCTGGGGCCTGGCATCTTCGACAACGCGGCCCTGATCGTCGCGCTCGTCGTGGTGGGGGTCGTGATCTTCCTGCTGTTCATGGCGATGTCCCTGATCTCCCAGGGGGCGCTGGCCGAGAGCGTGGCCGCCATAGACCGGGGCGAGGGGCGCCGGTTCTCGTCCGGCTGGCGGTCGGGGCTCCGGAACTTCTGGCGGGTGCTCGGCTACTACGTCGTGTTCTTCCTGATAGCGATTGGCC
>JALZNL010000393.1 GCA_030857715.1 Actinomycetota bacterium
TAACCGGTGAGCGGGCGTAGGTCTTCCGGGCCCCTCTGGCCGCCGACCCTTATCTCCTCGTCGCCCGCGAAGACCCGCGGGGTGTGGCCGCCGGCGTAGTAGCCGATCTGGCGGGCCATCGTGGCCGCGTCGGGGGAGTGTCCGTCGCACCGGATCTCGACCCACCTCCGAACGGTCCCGGAGTAGAGCCGCTCCAGCGCCCGCCACGTCGCGTCTCCGCGCAGGTCCACCTCGCCCGGCTTCTCGGTGACCACGGAGACCCGCGCGTCCGGCAGGGCATCGCCGTAGGCATCCCGGACGGACACCAGAAAAGCCTCGAACTCCTCGTCGACCGCTCCGGGGAGGTAGCGGCGGCGCTCGGCGGGGAGGACGTACATGAGGCGGCTCTTGATCCTGCGCTCCTTGCCCTCGGCCGCCTTGAGCCGGTCTATGGCCTCGTACAGCTCCCGCCGCCTCTGGTAGACGAGCGCCGTTAGCCGCTCTACCTCGGGGTCCGTGGCGAAGCTCTCGGACCAGGACTCGTCCCGCGCGGCGCAGGCGGCCTCGTGGGCGTTCTCCGCCCTCAGGACCGCCCGCTCTTCTCTCTCCCGCTCGGCCTGGGCCTCGCCCAGCTCCCGCTCCAGGGTCTCTATCGTCGAAGGCATCATGGGCTCCCCGTTACTCATCACCCAAGAGCCCATTCTACAGCACGCGCGGCGCCCCGCGACGCCAGGGATCTATATCGCCGACGGTCCCGTTTCGCTGTTGCGTTCGGGGCCGAGAAGCCTTAAATTTACCCTTATCGGGGGCCATAGGAAGGGAGAGCGCATGGAGTTCGACACGGGAAACCGGCCAGATCAATCCGGTTCAGGGGATTCGGGCGGGGGAACGGACGTCCGGCCGCCGGGCATGTCCGCGTCCGCGGGGGGAGAGTTCGATTACAGGGACCCGGTACAGAGCTTCGTGGCCACCGTGCGGAGGCTCGTTCTCGAGCCGGTCGCCTTCTTCAGGAGCATGAACCGGCAGGGGGACTTCGTGAACCCGCTGTTGTTCTCGCTAATATGCTGGGAGATTGCGGCCGTAATAGGCGGGTTCCTGGGCGTGCTCGGCTCGGTCGTCGGCCTGGGGGCGAGGGGTGTCGGGGAGGCCATAGTCAGCCTTTTCGCGTCCCTCATAATCACGCCCATCGTCGCGGCCATCGTTCTCTTCGTAGCGGCGGGAATCATTCACCTTCTGGTGATCCTCCTAGCGCGACCGGTGAGTACGGGCTTCGAGACCACCTTTCGCGTCATCGCCTACGCGGACGTGGCGATACTGGTGACATGGATCCCGATACTCGGGGCGCTCGTCGGAGGCGTCTGGTACACTGTGCTCTCGATCTTCGGCGTCAGGGAGGCCCACCAGACCTCCACCGGGAAAGCGGCCGTAATAGTGCTGGTTCCGGTGGCGGTCGTGGTCTTTATCCTGCTCGTGCTCGCCTTGATCGTCGGGGCCGTGATCTTTGGCGCCCTGAACAATATGTAGCGCGGTCAGCCGCCCGCCCCTCCGGTCGCTATACTATGCCGGTTCTATAGCTAAGGGGGCTTGCGCATGGCGCAGACGGTTACTCTCATACCCGGCGACGGTATCGGGCCGGATCTCACCGACTCCGTAAAGGAGGTCATCGGCGCGCTCGACGTCGGGATCGAGTGGGAAATAGCCGAGGCCGGCGAGGCGGTCATGGACCGGGAGGGTACGCCCCTACCCGAGTCCGTGCTCGAGTCCATCCGGCGCAACAAGGTCGCCATCAAGGGCCCCCTGACCACCCCGGTCGGGACCGGCTTCCGCTCGGTCAACGTGGCGCTGCGTAAAGAGCTGGACCTCTACGCCAACATCCGGCCGAGCCTGAGCCTTCCGGGCGTGGAGACGCCGCACCGGGATATCGACCTGATCATCTACCGCGAGAACACCGAAGACCTCTACGCCGGCGTGGAGCACATGGTCGGCAAGCACGCGGCGGAGTCGATCAAGATCATCACCCGCGAGGGCACGGAACGTATCTGCCGCATGGCCTTCGAGCGCTCGAAGGAGCAGGGCCGCAAGCACATCACGGTGATCCACAAGGCGAACATCATGAAATTCACCGACGGCCTCTTCCGCGACGTCTTCTTCGAGGTCGCAAAGGAATACGAGAACGATTTCGATGAGATAGACGACCGCATCGTGGACAATATGTGCATGCAACTGGTCATGAAGCCGAACCTCTACGACGTGCTCGTCTGCCCGAACCTCTACGGTGACATCCTCTCGGACCTATGCGCCGGCCTGACGGGGGGGCTGGGCGTGGCCCCTGGCGCGAACATCGGGGAGGAGATCGCGGTCTTCGAGCCGGTGCATGGCTCCGCGCCCAAGTACGCCGGGCAGAACCGCGCGAACCCCCTGGCGACCTTGCTTTCGGCCAAGGAGATGCTCATACACCTCGGCCACGACGAGGCCGCCGACCGGATGCAGTCCGGCATCGAGGCCGCGCTCAAGAACCCCGAGACCCGCACCAAGGACCTCGGGGGCAGCGCTGGCACGACGGAATTCACGCAGGCCATCGTCTCGAACCTGTAGACGCAACCGATGCTCTACACCGGAACCGCGGGTGATGTGGGCGGGGCGTCCGTGTCCACGCGCGCGCCGGCCCGGGGCCGGAAGTAGCCCGGAGTCTCCGGGGCGTAATGCGGATCGCGATCTTTACGGAGACCTTCGTGCCGGCGCTGGACGGCGTTGTCACGCGGTTACGCAGCACCATAGACGAGCTCTTGAAGATCGGCGACGAGATGTTGGTGATCGCCCCGAGCTACGGCGAGGGCCCGGCCTACTACCACGACGTCCCGATCCACCGCGTGGCGGGCGTGCCGTTCCCCCCGTACCCGCAGATAATGCTCGCTCCCACCAACCCGCGCGTGGGACGGGCCCTCAAGAAGTTCAAGCCTGACCTGATCCACGCCGTCAACCCGTTCGTCCTCGGAAGCGGCGCCCCTTTCTATTCCCACCGGCTGGGGGTCCCGCTCGTCGCCTCCTACCACACGAACGTCACGACCTACGCCCGATTCTACGGCCTCGGGATAGGCGAGAGGGCGGGCCGCTGGTGGACGCGAACGCTGCACAACAGGGCGCAGGTCAACCTCTGCACCTCCGAGACCACGCAGAAGTACCTGAGCGAGAACGGCGTCGAACGGCTCCACGTCTGGCCCCAGGGCGTGGATACCGTGCGTTTCCATCCGGAGAAACGCTCCGAAGAGTGGCGCGCCAAACTCTCCGGCGGGCACCCCGACGCCTCCGTCTTGCTCTACGTCGGCCGCCTGGGCCGCGAGAAGAGCATCGGCAGCCTGAAGGAGGTGCTGCGCGCGATGCCCGACGTCCGGCTCGCCCTCGTGGGCGACGGCCCGGTCCGCGGGGAGTTGGAAGAAGAGTTCGCCGGAATGCCGGCGGTCTTCTCCGGCACGCGGCGCGGGGCGGAGCTCACCGCAGCCTACGCGTCGGCGGATG
>JALZNL010000394.1 GCA_030857715.1 Actinomycetota bacterium
GTCCCCGCGTCCTTCATCGCCACCCCCATCTCGTTGACCTGCTTCTCGTCGAGAGAGAGGGTCTTGAGGAAGGCGTAGGCCGCGGGATCCTCGTCTTTGAGGTCGGCGTTGACCACGCAGGAGATCCTGGCGGGATCGTCCCAGGAGCCCTGGGCGTTTTTGGGATCTTCGAGGTAGCGGAAATCGTACTCCTCGTTCATCCAGTGCGGCGACCAGCCCGTGAACACTATGGGCTCCTCGTTATCGTAGGCTTTTTGCAGCTCGGAGAGCATTCCGGCCGTGCTGGAGGTGACCAGCTTCATGTCCAGGTTGTAGGCCGGGATGACCTCGTCCTCGATCTGGGGCATAAAGGTCGCGCTGGGCTCGATGCCGATGATCTCATCCGTATCCACATCGGTAAGGTCCGCTATGCTCTCGACGCCCATGTAGGTCGGCGCCGTGAGGCCGTAGGCGGTCTGGCCCTGGAACCACGGGTCGAGAAGCTCGAGGTCGTTTTTGAGCTGGGGCTTGTTGATAAACGTCTTGTGGTTGGGCAACCAGACGTCCTGGAAGGCGTGGAGATCGCCCTTGGCGACGCCCTGGAACAGCAGACCAAGCTCCAGGGGACCCTGCACCTCCACCTCGTCGTAGCCCATGTCTTCTTCGAAGATCACCTTCGTCAGGTTCGAGACGGCGATGTTCTCGGTCCACCCGATGCTCCCAAGCGTCAGGCTCTTGCTGCTGCTCGAAGAGCCCGAGCCGGCGCTTCCGCAGCCCGCCAGCCCCATAAGACCGGCGCCCGCAAGCGTGCCCCCGGTCAACTTCAGCATGTCTCGTCTGCTTAGCTTGCCTCTCATTTCCTACCTCCTCGGTAGACGGTCTACTGGATAGTCTTCGTGGCGCTCTCTCGTACGAGTGCCTCAGGCGGCTTTTCTGGTCGCGCCGCCCCTTCTCCCGAGCCCACGTGTACTACGGTCCAGCATGATGGCTAGGATCACTATGCCGACGCCGCCGATGAAGCTGGCCCCGACGTCGAGGTTGCCGAGCCCCTCAAGGACCGGCTTCCCCAGCCCGCCGGCGCCGACCAGCGCGGCGACGACCACCATTGAGAGCGAGAGCATGATCGACTGGTTCACCCCGGCCATGATCGACTGGACCGAGAGCGGTAGCTCCACCTTCAACAAGGTCTGCCACGGCGTGGACCCGAAGGCGTGCGCCGCCTCCACCGTATCTTTGGGGACCTGCTGGATGCCCAGCATCGTCAGCCTTACGGCGGGAGGCATGGCGAAGACGACCGTGGCGATGAGCGCCGGCGCGTTACCGATGCTGAAGACGAGCACCACGGGTACCAGGTAGACGAAGGCCGGCATCGTCTGCATCGTGTCCAGTATGGGCGTCAGGACGGTCTCCACACCGCGAGATTTGGCCGCGATTATCCCGATCGGGATGGCGATGGCGAGCGCCGTAACCGCCGAAGCCAAAACCAGTGCGAGGGTCAACATCGCCTCTTCCCATAAGCCCAGGCTGATGACCAGCAACAAACCCAAGACGGTGAACAGCGCGATCCGCCAGCCCGCCATGAGGAACGCTATCGCGGCCAACGCGACGATTATAACCAGCTCCGGAGGAGCCGTCAGCACGAACGCCAGTGTGCCCACCCCGCCTTCGATCACCGTATTGAGCGGGTCGAAGATAGGCTCGAACGTCTCGTTGATCCATCCGACCACGGTGTTGGTCCAGTCGGCGAGCGGTATCTCGGGGACCAGGTTCTCCTGAAGCAGGGCCGCCATCCTTACCGCCCCCCCTCGGCGTCGGAGCCGACCTCGCTGGTCCGGCGCGCGCCGACGCCGCTGAAGTCCTCGTCGCCTTCGTCGTGGGACTCGACGCTCGTGGTCAGCCCGGCGATGAGCGCGCCGCGGACGATGATGCCTTCGAGGCGGTTGCTATCGTCCACGACGGCCACGGGCACGTCCCCGTCGTCCAGGAAGAGCGGAAGGACCTCGCGTAAGGGTGTGCGCCGCCCGACCTTCGCGGCCCCGTCGTCCACGGCGCTGAGCTCCCGCTCGCCGCGCTCGTCCAGCCTCGCGACCTCCTCGGCCGCGCAGAGGCCAATCAGGTGCCGCTCCTCGTCCACCACGAAGATGTGAGAGAGGCCGGCTTGCCTCATGCGCCTGAGGACGACGCGGGGGCCCTCGTTGTTGTAGGCGACCTCTTTCGGCTCGACCATGACGCTCTCCGCCATCCGCACCTTCGCGTAGTCCACGTCCTCGACGAAGCGCTCCACGTACTCGTTGGCGGGGTCGCGCAGGATCTGCTCCGGCGTGCCCAGCTGCACGATCTCGCCGTCCTTCATGATGGCGACGCGGTGCCCGAGCCTCAGTGCCTCGTCGAGGTCGTGGGTGACGAAAACGACCGTCCGCTTGACCTCGCCCTGGATGTCGAGGAAGAGGTTCTGCATGTCGCGCCGGATCAGGGGGTCGAGCGCGGAGAACGGCTCGTCCATGAGCAGTATCTCCTGCTCGGTGGCGAGCGCCCGGGCGAGGCCGACCCGCTGCTTCATCCCGCCGGACAGTTCGGTTATCAGCTTGTTGCCCTGCCCTTGCAAGCCGACCATGTCGAGCGTCTCCTCCGCGCTCTTGCGGCGCTCAGCCGCCGGAATGCCCTGGATCTCAAGCCCGAAAGATATGTTGTCCAGCACGGTCCGGTTGGGCAGGAGGCCGAAGTGCTGGAAGACCATCCCGATCTTCTTGCGCCTGACCTCCCTCAACTGCTTGGACGGCATCCTGGAGATGTGGTCGCCGTCGAGGTAGACCTCGCCCGCGGTCGGATCTATGAGGCGGTTGATCACCCTGAGCAGCGTCGATTTGCCGCTCCCCGAGAGCCCGATGACCACGAAGATCTCGCCGCGGTATACGTCGAAGGAGGCGTCGTAGACCCCAATGGTCGAGCCGGTCTCCGCCTCGACTTCGGCCTTGCTCCTCCCGGATCGGCGCATCTCCAGGGCTTGTTGGGGCCTGCGCCCGAAGACAACCGAGCAGTTCTCTACCTGAATGATCGAGTTGCGATCACCTGTGCTCTTTTCCGTAACGTCTCCTTTTTTTGCCTGCTACGTCTGGGAAGTGCAGCCTACCGCCTGCACTTCGTCCCGCCAGCCACACGAGAGATGGTCACACGGCCCGTTCCTGCCCTTAAGCATAACACTATATGCGAAAGCGCTCGACGGTTCAACGGCTGAAAGTTACACCTCGTCTTCGAGAGGGCGCGTCTCATCGTGGTGAGGAGAGGACCGGGGCATCATTAGTCCGCCGCCCTGACATCGTAGCCTCTGGCGTTGGGTGGGCCGTAGACGTAACCTATGTAGCCAACACCGGCGGGGGTGTTGAAGATCACGGCCGCACCGTTGTACCGGAGCGTCTCCGTAAGGTCTATAAACTCCACGGAGACGGCGTCCAGGTACGCGTACCTGGCCTTGAGGTGGCGCGTGATCAGGACGTAGTCCTCCTCACCGTG